>JAUVBC010000150.1 GCA_030591405.1 Candidatus Zixiibacteriota bacterium | reverse complement strand
TATTACTATGGTAACCTATTCATTCGCAGAGTTTGGTTTTAAATACTGTTTTTACTTTTTATGAGTCCGATTCCTTATGTCATATATTTTTCGGCAACTTTTCCAATGCAGCTTCTCGCCAGCAAAGTAACCGTCTTTTTGCTCGATGGGCTGGGGATGCCGGTAATTCGTCAGGGGAATATAATTCATCTGGCAAATCAATCGCTTGAAGTTGCCGAGGCCTGCTCCGGCCTTCGGTCGCTTATATCACTTTTGGCACTTGGTGCAATCTACGGCTACCTGACCCAAAAAAGATTTTCAGGAAAAATAATTCTGTTTCTATCAACGATACCAATAGCGATGATCGGAAATATATTCCGCGTTTTTATAACATCGATTATTGTTTACACTTTTGAAGCCGATGTCACCGCCGAGCCGATTCATTCAACAATGGGTGCATCTGTGTTTGTGGTCGCTTTTATTTTGTTATTGATTTTCGGGACAATGCTTAAAAAGGTGATCAAATGAAAAAACTACTTTTATTACCGATTTTTCTTATTGTTCTGGGCGGTATGGTTGGCAATGCCCTGCGTTTCACCGAAAGAAAGCCGGATAAAATGGCAGATTTTTCTAAAATTCCGCTTGTTATTAATGAAAAATACTTCGGCCGAGAGTATCCCATAAATGAACTTACATCTGAAGTTTTGAAAGCAACGAAAACAACCAATCGAGTTTACACATCCTCAGATGAAATAACATTTCAACTTTTTATTGCCTATTTTGAATCACAAAAATACGGCAGCCAGATCCATTCACCAAAACATTGCCTGCCGGGAAGCGGTTGGAATATTGAAACGATTAAACCGTTTGAAATAACTGTGCCTGATGGATCCAAAAAAACTATTAATTACTCGGTGATTCGGGATCAGTTTGAACAGGTTCTGATGCTCTACTGGTATGAAACCAGATCCGGTTCCATCCGGGGAGAGTATGGACTAAAATTTGACCTGATAAAAAATTCGATTTTGCTTAATCCGACCGACGCCGTAATCATCAGGCTGACCATCGATACCGGAAATGATTTGGACCTTGCCACCAAACAAGGGCTGAAGTTCATAGACTGTTTCTATCCATATATCATGGAATCACTGCCGTTTTAACACTGCAGTTGATTGTCATTTAATATCAACACCGATTCATTTTTTGAATGATCTACAGGTTAACCAGAGTTTTAAGATTTTTAATTTCTTCTTGATTAAGATAACGCCAGCGCCCCGGCTTTAAACCGCCATTGCTCAAACCGGCAAACTCGACCCGGCATAAATCACGGACAGGGGTTCCAACCGCCTTGAGAAGTTGTTTAACTTCACGTTTATGGCCCTCAGTCAGAGTTAAAATAACCTTCGAAATTGTACCATCAGTTTTAAGAATTTTGACCTTCGCGCGACCAATATGACCATCGGAAAGTTTGATACCGTCGGCGATAGCTTTACCATTTTCAGATGTAAAGGTACCACTGACCACCGCCCGATAAATCTTTTCTACTTCATATTTGGGATGAGCCAAACGATAGGCCAATTCACCATCATTGGTCATCAAAAGAACGCCGTCGGTATCAAAGTCAAGCCGACCAACCGGATAAATTCTGGTTTTTAAGTTCTTTATATAATATAAGATGGTCTTACGACCAAACGGATCAAAAAGTGTCGTCAATGCGTTTTTTGGCTTATTCAGAAGAACATAGACCAGCTTGCTGACCGGACTGATCTTGATCCCGTTGACCTTGACAATATCTTTGGATTCATCGACCATAGTTCCCAAAGCCTCTACGGTCAGATCATTCAATGTGACTCTTCTTTTTTTAATTAGTTGCTCGGCGCCGCGGCGTGATATCACTCCACAAATAGAAAGGTATTTATTAATTCTAATCAACAATGCCTTACCTTGAAAATAGGTTACAAACGTTGCCCCGTTAAATTTAGAATTCTTCTGCCGCTGTCGTTACTTCTACAGCTTCCTTTTCTTCGATTTTTTCAGAAGTGCCAAATTGATTTTTTTTATACTCAGTAATCGAAATAATGTTGTCTTTCGATTCATCGGTTTCTTCAAATCCCGAATCATTCTGCCCGGTATCAGCGGTTTCAACGGTATCACTGACATCATCAATAGCATCATCTGAAGCACTGTTTTCATTGACAATATCAATTTCATCGGTTATTTCAGATACCGATTCATCCTGACCGGTCTCACCGATTTCAACGGTATCACTGACATTTTCAATAGCATCATCGGAAGCACTGCTTTCATTGATAATATCAATTTCCGACTGCTCATTATTCTCAACATTTTCAGCAGTAGATTCAAGTGCAAGCATTTGTTGTGATTCCGGCTCTCTGGCAGACAGCAACTCTTCGATCTCTTCCATCTTAGGCAGATCTTTAAGAGAATTCAATCCGAAATATTTCAAAAATTCATCGGTTGTACTATAAAGAAGTGGTCGTCCGATTGTTTTGGCTCGACCGGCAAGGGTAATAAATTTTCGTTCCAATAAAGTTCTTACCGCCGAATCGGATGACACCCCGCGGATCATCTCGATATCTACTCTGGTCACCGGCTGGCGATAGGCGACAATAGCCAAAGTTTCCAGCATCGCCCGGGTTAATTTTTGTACCCGCCGCCGCGTAAACAGCTCCTCAACATACCCGGCATAATTTTCAGTAATATATATCTGATATCCGCTGGCAATTTTCCTGATTCGATACGAGGCGTCGTTCATCATATATTTTTCATTTAACTCGGTAACAATTTTTTCAATTTCACTCGCCGTAATACTCTGGAGAATATTAATGATCTTGCTGGTCGGCAACGGTTCGGGGGAAGAAAATATTAGCGCCTCAATTATTGGTAATCTATTTCCATTTTCATTCATTGATTCCCCCTATCTATAAAGTATGTGATCTTTCTAACTGTTCCATAACCGATTGTGTACTATTATACTCCTGACCACGATAAACACGCAGTTCCGAAAACGGAAGTGATTGCCGAATCTTGATCCTTCTCAGCTTAACCAATTCCAAAATTGCCAAAAGGGTCGTTACCGCGACAATTTTTCTTGGGATATCGGCAAATAGCTGTCTGAAGGTGGCCGATTCGCTTTGATCCAGGATTGATAAAATTCTCTCGATCCTGTCTTCGACCGATAATTCCTCTGGAGCTATTTCGTAATGCTGCTCTTCGTTGATCCGGTCAAGGGTTTCCTTAAATGCGGTCAAAAGGTCAAAAAGAGTGGCGTTATCTGCACATACAACTTTATCTTTATATTCAATACCGGTGTTAATACCTGATGGAACAAACAGGCGCCCTTCAAGCAATCTTTTATCCTTAAGTATCTCTCCGGCCTCTCTAAACTTGCGGTATTCGAGCAGAGCCGCAACCAGTTCCTCACGAGGATCAAGCAGTTCCTCATTCTCCTCATCGCGAGGAAGAAGCATCTTCGCCTTAATTCTGATCAAGGTCGCCGCCATCAGAATATAATCACCGGCCAATTCAAGATTGAGGACTTTCATCATCTCGATATACTGCATATACTGCCGGGCCACACGGGCAATCGGGATATCGTAAATATCGATTTCATCCCTACTGATTAAATAATGCAGCAAGTCCAACGGCCCGTGAAAAATCTCAAGGTTGACTGTATAATTATCCTGAGCTAACGCCATAATTAAAAATATTCCATTTTCATTGCGGAACGAACCGACTCCATCACGGAAGCGGCTCTTTCCCTTGCTCTGGTCGCACCACTGTTTAATACATCCCAGATATAATCTTTATTATTCTCAATAACAACCCTTTTTTCTCTAATTGGCCCCAAACTATTATTAAGATTAATTATTAATTTCGCTTTACAATCGACACAGCCGAGTTCACCGGTCCGGCAAGGTGGGGCAATTGTTTCATTTGGGTTGTCAGAGTAAACATTATGCAGGGCAAAAACGGGACAAACTTCAGGATGGCCCGGATCGTTTTTCCTCAGTTTATCAGGATCGGTAAACATCCTTTTCAGCTTTTGTGCCGTCACCTCCTCAGTATCCAAAATCATGATATGATTGTCCAGTGACTTGGACATTTTCCGACCATCGGTTCCCGGTATCAGCGGAATTTTTGTCAACAGCACCTGTGGCTCACGAAGTGTTTCGCCGTATAAACCATTAAACCGTTTAGCCAGATCAGCCGCCAGCCAAATATGTTTTTCCTGATCCTTTCCAACCGGGACCTTATCAGCACTATAAACGCAAATATCGGCAGCCTGCAAAACCGGGTACCCGAGAAAACCGTAACTGTCAAGCCCCAGATCTTCCTTTTTATCGGCATAAGTCGGCAGACGAGTCAAAGTCGGCACTGTCGTCAGCATTGAAAAAATCAGATGCAGCTCGGCATGTTCCTTAACATTAGACTGAATAAAAATAGCGCATTTTTCGGGGTCTAATCCGGCGGCAAGAAAATCAACCGCCACCTGATATATCCGTTCTTTCAAAACAGATGTGTCTTTGTAGCTTTCAGTAAGGGCGTGCCAATCGACAATACAACAATACATATTATAATCATTTTGAAGATTTACCCAGTTTTTTAGCGCACCCTCAAGATTGCCGATATGAAGGGCACCAGTCGGCTGCATTCCCGATAAAATAGTTTCGTCTTTCATCGACTACTCCATAAAAAGGTAAGGTTTCCAGCGGTCGTCAACATTGCCGATAAAACGCTGGATATAAGTTATATGATTAGGACGGATCGGTTTCCGATGCAATTTCATTCCGGCTGCCTTCAGGGTCCTGCCCCCTTTTTTGTTATTGCATTTATCACAGGCACAAACCAGATTTTCCCAGCTGTCAGCCCCTTTTCTATTTTTGGGAATAATATGATCGACAGTCATCGGTCCCTTGGTGGAGCCGCAGTAACAGCAGGTATGGCCATCACGAATAAGAACATTTTTGCGAGTCAAAACAACGCTCCTGCGTGGTGCTCTGATATACCGGTCAAGTCTTACTATCGATGGCAAAGAATACGAATTCAAAACTGAGCGGAGTTTAACGCCGTTATGAGTTTCAATCATTTCGGCTTTACCAAGATACATCAAAAGAAAGGCACGTCGGGCAGAACAGATTGACATCGGCTCATAATTCTGATTTAATACCAGCACTTTTTTATTCAAAATCGACATCAGCTTCTCCGGTCAAATAATCATCTTCAGCTACAATACAGTAAAATCAGGCTATCAGCCTCAATTGTCAATATTTATTATTTTCTCTTTCAAGATATTGAAACGTAATAATTATTGTTGATCTTCTAAACCGAAACCGAATTTGGGAACAAAATATTTAAATAGGAAATAATTTATCAAGTAAAACCTATTGCCCCCGATAAAATCAATATGGCGATTAAAAAAATAGCATTTCAGGGCGAACGAGGAGCTTTTTCCGAAACTGCCGCATCTCTCCTGATCAAGGGAAAAATAAAGGCAGTTCCTTGCGAATCATTTGATATGTTATTTGACAAAGTGGAAAACAGATTTGCCGATTTTGGAGTGATTCCGATTGAAAATTCACTAATTGGATCGATCCATCATAACTATGATCTGCTCCTTGAACGAAATCTTAAAGTAATTGGAGAAACTCAGCTTCGAGTTGTCCATTGTCTGATAGCCTCCCCCAAAACAACTCTTGGAAAAATCAAAAAAGTATATTCTCATCCGGCAGCTTTGGATCAGTGTCGCAATTTTCTCAAGAAGCACAAAAATATTAAGCCGGTATCATATTATGACACCGCCGGAGCGGTTAAAATGCTGGTCGAATCTAACTTAACTGACTCGGCGGCAATTGCTTCCCCATTTGCGGCCGATCTACATAAAATGAAAATACTCAAAAAATCAATTGAGGATGAAAAATCAAATTTCACTCGCTTTTTACTATTGAGCCAGAAACCTATAAAATTCTCAGGTAAGGCAAAAACTTCGATTGTTTTTTCTCTCAAAAATATACCTGGCGCCTTATTCAAGGCACTCTCTGTGTTTGC
>JAUVBC010000008.1 GCA_030591405.1 Candidatus Zixiibacteriota bacterium | reverse complement strand
GATAGATTCCGTAAATTATGAAAATTTGCCATTAAGAGATTTGTGCTTTATTGATGGCGGAAATAAAATCTTAATAGCGGGATATCCCAATACTTTCATAGAAGATGCCGTATCGCACGACACGGTATCATTTATAAATAGATATTTCTATAATTTATATTTGTCGTCTAATAGCAGATATTGTGCCGCTACTGAGGACATGATCTATATATTATCGCTTCCTGATTTAAATGTTATTGATGGTGTCGCTAACGGAGAAGCTGGTTATTTGGTACCGATTGGAATTGATGATGAGAAGAAGATTTTGTATGCGTATCTTCATAATTCCAGCCTGGTATATAAGATTGATTTTTCGGTTTCGCCCTCAGAAACAACAATTGTAGATATCGTCTCATGGCGACCCAATCCAAATAGAAAGATTATGGGCGATCTATCGCCGGATAATAAGACCCTCCTTTTAAACAGCGAGGAGGCTTATGAATCATATACTCTTTTTGAATATAGTGCCGACAGTATGTCATTTATTGATGAAATTCCGGGGCAGAGATTGATTGCGCCGACATGGACATCCGATGGGCAAATATGTTATGGATCAAATGGCGGAAGTGTCGTAAAATATAATATTCAGACAAAAATATTCAGTACGGTAATTGATAGAGAAAGTACGTTTTCACCTGATGTCAATTATTACCTCGGTGATGGTTTTTATGCACTGGACGTTCATCTAACCCCCGATGATAAATGGCTTTATATTCAACTGCCTCCTTATTGCGGCGGACCCTGTCTTGGTTTTGGAGGGCATACTTTGGTCTATGATATAGAAAAAGGAGACATCGTTTATAGATATGATTATTCAGAATATTCAGAAATCCGATATGGTCTTATACAAATCAATCCTAAAGACTGGAGTAACTAAATGTTAATTAATAATATTATTGGTGTTGGAGGCAAAATGATTAAGGCAGTAATTTTATGTTTTGCAATTCTTATTTTGACTGTAATTCTTCTTTCCTGTGAGAAGAACTATATCACGCAGGCACCGGAAGAGCATGTGGGGGATTATGACTTGCTTTATATTCACGCTGGCGGTGGGTGGGATGATCCATTACATTCATTAAAATACAGTACGAAAACCGGTGAAGTAATCGATACCATTAAGACGCCTTATGTCATTGCTGACCTTCAATTTACAAAAGATGGTACAAAGGCGGTGATGAGTATATGGGAACAAAAAACCGGTGCGCCATCAGTCTTGGCTGTTAATTATCCACTAATGGATACAATTGGAATTCTGGAAGGGATTGCGGGGGAAAAAATATATTTTAGTCCTGATGAACAAGAGGTAATTACCTGTTGGGGGCCCACAATCGCCATTTTGTCGTTCCCTGATTTATCTCCTATTTTTGTTGATACGGTAGCCAATTATGAAGGAGGTTTCCTGACGTCAAATGACAGCGCCTTTTATTTGGTTTCGGGAGTTGATTCAATCTTTGTAATCGACTATACGGATCGTAAAAATGTCACTATTACAGCCCAAATAATTGGCTCCTCCTCTGGCGCCGGAGCCGTACCCGGTCCATGTGCGGTAGATTTTGAGAATGAACAAATTATTATTGTCATGAATTATGATAATGAATACTCATACATCCATGTACTAAATTCTAATGATATTTCATTGATTCAGCAATTGTTTGTCAATAGATTATACAATGGAACACCCGGAATCAGACCTGGGGGTGATGAAATATATCTAAAATTGAGTGGTCTTTTAGGTGACTATGATAATCATTATATAGATATTTATAACTTTAGCAGTAACACGCTTAGAACATATATAAACCTTAAGGACATTGCTTTTAATGGTGTTCATATAATTGATCAACTTGAGTTTACCAGAGATGGCAGAGAATTATATGTTTTGATGGGATCAAATCAATATTACCCCTTTGTGGTCTTGGGGTTTAATTTGGATAATGATGAGATTGTTCATTATCTTCTGCCAGAAACTGCGGCTAATGGCAATTTAGTTAGAATAAACCCCATTGATAAATCAAATTAGGAGGAAGTTATGTGTAAGAGAGTTTGTATACTATTAACATCTATATTTTTATTACTAAATGTTAGTATATTATCTGATTCAAGCGGGATTTACAGATATGTAATGGGTGAGAAAGAAGAGATGTTAATTGATTATAATTATGTAGTAGTTGATATAGAAAATGAAGAGTTGGTAGATTGGAATAATATATTTGCTTCCGAAGATGCTCTTGATGTAGCATATACGCCGGTTCACTTTTTTGGAAATAGTTATCGGTTAAAGGTCAACAACAAAATTGAAACAGCTAATTTGGTCTCATCATTATCAAGCTATATAAATATTAAGGAATCAAATTACACTTTTAAAACTAGCTGGGGCGAAGATTATTATCTTGGAAACGGAATTACTGTTTTATTTAATAAGGAAGTAGCGAAATCAATTGTTGATTCAATTATAAGTGTAAATAATCTTGAATTAATAAGGCATTCGCCCTACATGCCTGAGTTGTATTTTTTTGAAGCTCCAGGCAAAACCAAAAAAGAGCAATTAAACATTGCAAATGAAATTTATGAAGGAGGATTTGCAGAAAGTTCACTTTTAGGATATATTATACGCATAATATTATGTTCTCCCCCTTTACCGCCCAATGATTATTATTATAATCTACAATATTATTTACATCCGGATACAACAGATTTTGAAGAGGCTTTCGAATATACATTGACTAGTGATACGATAGAAATTGCATTATTGGATAGCGGTTTGGAACCACATGAGGATTTGCCTGCGGGTAAAATGAAGGGGCGAAGCTATGTATATGGGTACTCATCTGATTATGGTCTAAATGATAAATGTAATGATTCTATGCCTGCTTCATGTTATCATGGTATTGCCGTAGCCGGATTGATTGCCGCTTCAACTGATAACTCTATTGGAATGGCTGGAACATGTGACCAAGTCAATATAAGAATGCAAAAAATATCAAATGAATACCGTTGGGCCAACACTATTGGGTTACGATTGGCATTTGGTGCCGCCAGAGATAGTGGAGCGGCAATAATATCAAATAGCTGGATATTCAATTTTGATAATACATTGGGACAAACTGCCGAAGACGTTGATCCAGTATTATGGGGTATGATTGGAAATGCAGTAGATTCTGGTATAGTTGTTATATGGGCGGCGGGGAATTGCGATTTACCTGAACCATATCTTCAATGTGGAGAAGCAATGCCCTTTGCATCCGGGCATCCCGATGTCATTTGTGTCGGAGCTACAACCAAAGCGGACTATAGATGGGATTATTCATTCTATGATTCAACTGGGTATCTAGTCGATGTTATGGCACCGGGAGTTGATATATTTTCCCTGGATCAAATGGGTACAGATACCGGATATCACAAGGGCGATATTCCCAGTACAAATTATATTAGTGGGACAGTTTTAGATGGGACATCTTTTGCCGCACCTATTGTTGCAGGATTGGCGGCAAGGATTATGGCGAGAAGACCGGATTTTATTGGGCAACCGGATTCTATTAAACAGGTTATTTATCATTCCACCGGCAATGGCTGGAGCCATCCTGATTCATCCCAAGAGGACTCGCATACAAAAACATATCAAATGGGATACGGTAGAATTAATGCTGCACGGGCGATGCTGGCGATTTCCCGTGGTGATGTTGATAATACGACCGCATTAAATATTCTGGATGTGTTATATATAATAGCATATAAATATGAGGGAGGGCCGCCGCCAACTCCTAATGTTCTACTTGGCGATGCAGATTGTAGTGGACATATTAATATTTTGGATGCAGTCTATCTTATAAATCATATTTCCAACGGCGGTCCGCGTCCGCCGTTGTGTTATAGGTTTTAGCTTATTATCCCGGTCAATCTGTGGATTAACCGGGCAGGAAAATAAAGCATGGATTCCCGCATACCTCGGCGCATCTAACACTTTCGCGGGAATGACGTAAAAGAACTGTGGGAATGACGTTTACGCGGCAGACGAGGATTTTTCTGGCTGTCTGCCGCGCACATAGTATATAAAAAAAGCAGGTGCAAAAACACCTGCCTTTAAAATTAATGATATCTCAGATTACTCAAATGCTGCGAGAGCCTCATCGACCGAATCGTACGCCTTGAAAATAGTTATCAATCTGGTAATCGTCAGAAGCGATTCAATCGACTGGGTGACATTGGCCAGCTTCAGTTCACCTTCGGCATTTTTCATAGCAGTCATCGCTGAGATAAGCATACCAAGTCCAACCGAACTCATCCATTCCACTTTCCTCAGGTCGATCACGACTTTTTTCGTTCCGCCTTCGATAAACTCATGCAGTTTACCATGAAAGGTGGTTGCATCCGGGCCGCCCATCACTTTGCCCTCAAGGGCAATGATGACTTTATCATCTTTTACGGTATCGGAAATCTTCATCTTTTACTCCGATTTATATTAGTGTTAATTTTTTTACTATTTATACTTCTCTCTTTGACGAATATACGGCTTTAAAAGTCAAAAAATCAAGAGAGAAACTTTTCAATTATATCAAAATAACTAATTTAACAGCTTAAAATATTTTTCGCGATCCTCTTTTTTTACATTACCTGTTGGAATATCAAGCACTTCGGCAATTATCATCCGTTTTCCGCCGATTTTTATAATATCGCTTATTTTAATCTCATAGGCCGCTTTTGACGTTTTCCCATTGATCTCCACCAGTCCACAGGTGGTCAATTCTTTGGCCAGCGCTCTTCTTTTTAATAAACCTACTTTTGACAGATATAAATCAAGCCGCATAAAAATTATAACCTACTTATAAAGGACGAATCTCGACATACACTTTTTCTTTAAGCTCTTCGAGCCAGTTGTCAACAAACTCGCCGGTTTTCTCCTGACGTGCCATCTCCTTGATTCGGTCAAAATCTTCGTCGAGGGTCACCTCACGCGCTTCCTGACGATCTAATAATTTCAATATATGCAGACCATACTCTGACATCACCGGACCATCGAGATCACCGGGGTTTTGTAACTTCGCCGCACTTTTGGCAAATTCGGCTGGTAAATTAGAGATAGCAAACCAACCTAACTCACCGCCCTGCGCTCGGGATTCATCATCAGCCGATAAAACCTTGGCAATTTCCCTGAAGTCAGCCCCGTTTTTTATCTCGGCTAGAAGTGAATCTACCAGATTATAACTGAGCGACGAATCAAATGCGGTCGGAGTGACTTCAAACATTATTTGACGGAGATGTGACTTATCGCCCCTTTTCTCCTCACATTTAATTATATGAAAACCATACACGGTCCTGACCACACCCGAGATCTCACCCGGTTCAAGATTAAATGCAACCCGCCCAAACTCAGGGACGACGTCATCTTTGGACAAAAATCCTAAATCGCCACCGGTCATAGCACCCGGACCATCAGAGTTAGTAATCGCCATGGTGGTAAAATCTGCTCCACCGGCAGTATTTTTCCTGACCCCCTCGGCGATCTGCCGAATCGAATCTTCGGTTCTGCCTGACGGTTGAAAGGTTATCAATATATGCGACAGTCGGACCGCCTCCGGTTGATCGGCAATCGAGTCATTGTATATCTCATAAAAATCATGAACCTGTTTATTCGAGATGGCAATATTTGATAATTTTTTGCTTATCAATTGCTGTTTGAGAAGTTGATTTTCTATTTCGGGGCGAAGTTTCTTTTTGAAAGCACGAAGGGTCATTCCTTCTTTAGATAACTCTTCCAGAAAAACCTGATTAGAGGGAAACTGCTGAATTAAATTGTTAATATGATCCTCGACACCCGCTTCAATTTGTTCATTGGTAACGGAGATCAAAGTATCCTTGCGGGCCTCGGTCAGCATCAATCGTTCGGAAATCAGGTCATTAAGGATCTGAATTTGAAATTCAGCCAACTCAGATTCATTTTTTGGCCGGATTCCTCTCTGAATAGCCATCAACTGTATCTGAGCAGCCAACTCCGATGCAAGAATCGGGTCATTGCCAACAATTGCAACAATCTTCTCGATCGGTTCACCGGCATCAGCATTATTATTGATACCCAGCAGTATTAATACTACAAATATGAATACAAGTCCCGCCGAAATAGAATGGAAGATACTGTTAGAACTAATTTGTCTGCTCATATTTTGCCTTATTTATTCCGGGTCTCAAATTATTTTCATAAATTTTAATTGTCGTCTCTTGTTTCTTTTCCTCAACCCATCTGGCCAAAGATTCCTGTTTTCTTTCCTCTCCCATATTCGCCTGGATTGATTGCCTGGCCTGCTGATACTCCTGAATTTCGGCCGGCTTTTTATCAGCAACATAAACAATTGCGAACTTATCATTTCTTCTAATCGGTCCGGCAATTTGCCCGACCGAAACCTGATCGGCAGCATCATATACTAACTGGTTGGTTCGCTGCTCAATATAATTCATATCACCTTCTCGTTCCCTGTAGTTGGGCCGTTCAGTGACTTTGCTGGCAACTTTTTTAAATTTTGTCAGAGATTTTATTTCATTTTTGTATTTTATCGCTTCTTGTTCAGAGGAAAGCAGTATTTCGTAAATGTGAATTTTGGCCGGTATTTCAAATAATTCAATATTATCATCATAATACTGTTTCAATTCTTCATCAGTTACCGGATTAATAATCGGGATAGAATCATTTTCGACTATGACAGCCATGGTTAATTCTCTAAACCTTTTTATTTTCCGTTTGTATTCAGGATCATCCTCAATACCTTTTCGCCTTGCCTCGGCCGACAACAGATCCATAACATTTTGGTGGAAAATAAATTTTTCCATTTTTTCATAATCATCAAGGTCCGGTCTGACTTCGGCTCTTTGCTGTTTAAGCATGGTCAAGTACTGTCCCAAAGTCATCTGTCCACCTTCCCAGGTTGCCAGAATCAACTCTTTTTCATGGCGATCAAGCTGCCTTAAATCAAAATCATTTTTTGGCATTGATTCAAGAAGTTGTTGGGGATAAAGATTGTTTCGCTTATGAATTATATATTCAATCGTCGCTTTTTCAATAGTAATTGGCGATTTTTTCTCAATTACCGTTAAAAACGAATCCATTAATTGTCCACGATAATTGTTTTTGACCGATTCTTCTATAGCTTCCTGCATCAATTCAAAGCTTTTTCTTTCATCATTGGGAATTCGATCTTCGACTCTGGCAATATGCCAGCCAAAATTGGTTTTAAACGGCTTGGAGATTTCTCCGGGAGCTAAATTAAATATCGCTTCCGAAAATGGCATAACCAACTGACCCCAAACAGCATAATCAAGCTCTCCCCGGTTTTGTTTAACCGATGGATCAATAGAATGATTAATGGCCATCTCGCCAAAATCGGCGCCGCTGTTCAGACTGTCAAATATTATTAACGCCGTTTCTTCATCTTCAAACAAAATATGTGATGACTTCACTTTGTATTCAAGACTATCATAAAGCGCTCGAACCTCTTTTTCGTCGACCGTAATCTGATCCTCAATTTCTCTTAAGTAAAGAACATCAAGCAAAAATTCATTCTTATTGTTCAACACCAGTCGATTAACCTCTTCAGAGGCATCAAGTCCCAATCGGTATGCCTCCTGAATCAATAACTGTTGAACTATCAGGCTATCAAGAATTGACTGTCTAAAAGCAAGCTCGTCTTCAAAAGAATCAAAAGGCTGAGTCTGCCGATCAAATATCTCATTGAGAAGAACCGCATTTATTTTGTCCTGACCGACTTCGGCCAGAATCAGGTTATTATCATCGCCGCCGCATCCAATAAAAAGTGATCCTGTATCGGCTAAAGCGGTCATAAAGGCCAGAAAAATAATATTCTTTTGCATCTGCTTCATACTTATACTTCCTTTTTTATCCATTTACTATTTATGCTTATACCTGCGGACAATATGTTCGTTCCTAAATTTGATTCAAAGTTAAGACCGGAATAATACCGCGTACCGGACGGTTAGGCAAGCAGTTTCTGGTTGAATATCTAATAAGGGGTGGCATAATATTTAATGAATTCCATTAAACACTTGTTTAATTTCTCAACGTGCTATACTTTCAGAACTTATTAATATTTATATTGTTAATGAGGAGTTTTTTTATGACCAGAATTCTAACGACCCGAAGAATTTTTGTTGGAATTGTCGTTACTCTTGGATACTTATTTTATAATTTTGCCTTTGCGACCGCGGGCGAAACAGGAGGAGCGGCTGGGCATGGCAATGAAGTAGCCGATGTGTTGCTTGGCCTTATTATTATTCTGCTGGCCGCCAAACTGGGCGGTGATTTATTCGAACGCTTTAAGCAACCAGCCGTTCTGGGCGAATTGATAATCGGTATGCTTATAGGCAATCTGGCCTTGATTGGACCGGAAATTTTTGAACCATTTAAGCATAGTCTCACTCTTGATGTTCTGGCCGAACTCGGCGTTATTATTTTACTTTTTGAAGTCGGTTTGGAATCATCGCTTAAGGAAATGATGAAAGTCGGCGTGGCCTCGTTTATGGTGGCAACCTTTGGCGTTGTAGCGCCGTTTTTCCTCGGTTGGGGAGTGGCTATCTTCTTCCTTCCCGAGGCATCTATTTATGTTCATATTTTTATCGGCGCGACTATGACGGCAACCTCGGTCGGCATCACAGCCAGAGTCTTAAAAGATATTGGGAAAATCCGCACCCGCGAAGCTAAAATAATTCTGGGCGCGGCTGTAATCGATGATATTATGGGCCTGATAATTCTGGCCGTTGTGGTTGGTATTATAGATGCCGCCAATACCGGAGGCGCCGG
Organism: Candidatus Zixiibacteriota bacterium; assembly: GCA_030591405.1. Lineage (GTDB taxonomy): Bacteria > Zixibacteria > MSB-5A5 > GN15 > PGXB01 > JAAERC01. The sequence goes on along the minus strand of JAUVBC010000008.1, from coordinate 7,975 downwards.
AGTTGGTTCATTAGATGTCTTTCTAATTGTTGCCAAGGCGCTCGGGTTTGTGATCGGATCAATTATTATTGGCAATATGATGATGCCCCAAATCTTCAAATTCGGAAGTAAATTTAAGGTCTCCGGGATATTGCTCTCGACCGCTTTATTGGTCTGTTTTCTGATGGCTTATCTGGCCAGTTTAATCGGTCTGGCCCCGATAGTAGGTGCTTTTGCCGCCGGATTGATACTTGATAAGGTTCAATATAAAGATTTCACTGACCGCGGCGAGCATTCGGTCGAAGAGCTGATCGCGCCGATAGGTGTCTTATTAATTCCGATTTTCTTTGTCAAAATGGGAATGATGGTTGACCTATCAACCTTTGGAAACACAAGCATTCTTGCTTTTGCCGGAGTGATGACAATCGCAGCGATTGCCGGCAAGCAGGTCTGTTCTTTGGCTATTTTTGATAAATCAATTAATAAAATTGCTATCGGTCTCGGTATGATTCCCCGTGGCGAAGTCGGCTTGATCTTTGTCGGTATTGGCGCCAAAATGGTGCTTGAGATGCCTATCCCGTTTCAGCATCTGCCCATTGTTAGTTCCGGCACTTACTCGGCGGTAGTAATTATGGTAATTGTCACAACGCTGGTAACCCCGCCGCTGCTGAAAATGTCATTGCTTAAAGATGATAAAAAGAAGGCATCTGCCTGATTTAATAAGTCATAGACAAATAAAAAGACCCCGTCTTAAGACGGGGTCTTTTTTTATGATTCTATCAAACCGCTAATCTTCCCATTTCTGAATTTCCGGGATATAGCCATTGTCAATATCAATTCCAACTCCAAAATTATTGTTCCCATAAGTGCTATCGGTTTTGGCCGGAGCAAACCAAACGGCATTGTTTTTGGCGTTCGGATGACTCTCTTCCAAATATTTTTCATTATCTTCATAAGATAAATACAGATCGGTCCCACCAATATCGATCAGGCAGCCAAGCGACTTGACATAATATGTATATGGCCCAAGTTTCCTCGGTTTTGCAAAATCGGGGCGATACGAGGCCTGACCAAGACCATCGGTTCCGGCTCCGAGTCGATACTGATCATCCCCGCCGATATCAATTAGAAATGCAAATGAGCGAATCTGCGCCAGTCCCATCGAAATCATTTTTGCTTTATATATATCGTTACCGCCAATATTTATTAATAATGAATTGGCAAAATCCCAGCCAAACCCTAAAGCAGCTCCAGCGGTTTCGTAAAGCTCGTGGTTATCATCACCGCCCTCATCGATCAAAATGGCATTACAGAAATGGGCCCCCGACCCTTGCGTAAAATAGCAAGACTCATAGCGGTCATTCCCGGTTCAGTCATAAGCGATCCCCGTGGCAAACCAGTAAGAGCACCCCAGCGACCAGTTACCGGAGAGATAGTAGTCATTACCAGAGATATCAATTATTGCACCGAGACCACCGGCCCAGGAATGTCCGTCGCTACCATCACCGCGCCGGCCACCGCCAAATCCCTGAACATTGCTGACGTTGATATTAAATTTGGAATGATAGTCAGGGCGACTAAAAACTTTTGGATCAGGTTCGCCTTTATAATAGTCATCACCGGTATAATCTGCCAAAACGCCGATACCTCCGCCAACACCACCGCATCCCTGACCATCGCCAAAGATATAATAATTATCGGAGCCATCGGCATCGAAACAAAGACCTATTCCAAAATATCCGCATCCCTGTCCCGATAACTCAGCACGATATTTGTCGTCACCTACCTTGTCATAAAGCATCCCGACCCCGAAAAAACCAAAACCTTGCGAACAGTTTTTGGTTTCATATAAATCATTTCCGGACTGATCGTATAAAAGCCCTATTCCCATAACTCCGGCGCCGCAGGTTGAAATATCTCGGTCAGCTTTGTAAACATCATCGCCGCCCAGATCAATAAACATCGAAACCAGGTTGGTTGGCGAGGTTCCTCCGCAATTTCCGGTAAAAACAGCATCATTGCCAAAATCAATTACGAGCAATGTATTATTGCAATCGAAAGATTTGATTTTATTCTTTTTTAGATAATCTTTCCCAAGAAAAACAATCCGGCCGGATGGTGTTGATAAATCAAAATAATAATCGGCCGGAATAGTACCATGGAAAATAAGTGAGTCTGCAGTTTCTTCGGCCAGCGCCGCTGCTTTGAGGGCCGCATAATGAAGCGAAGCATAATCGATCTCCCCGGCGATATCATCTATTTCAGGATAATAAACGGTGCCATCAGATTGAGTTATCGCCAGATCACGAATATTAAAAATTTTCTGTTTTGATTCTTCACTACAGTTGCGAAAAGCCAATTTCTGCCAATAAATTATATCATCCAGATTATTAACTGCTTTGGCAAGAATCAATTCTATTTCGGGAGAGATTTCATTGGCAAAATTTGTTATCTCTTTCTTATAATCGGGCCAATCGGCCTTCTCACCAAATGTATAATATTCTGACGGTCGACCTGCTGACCCAAACAGTTTCCCAAATGCCTTTTCAAGTGGATTGATTGAATCGGACACCGGAATAAGATTGGCCGAATATGATCTGAATCCGCCCAGCTTACGATCTACACCGAGCGAATATGTCAGAGCATAAAGAGATATTGAATTGGAATCAAGATAAACCGGAGCCATATATTTTTCGACAGCATCGGCCATTGTTTTGCTGTAATCATACAACATCAGCGGTTCGGCAAAAAGATCATCAAACGATGTCAACCGATACGGTATATCGAGCGGAAATCGATTCCAGTACCCTTTTTGTTGATAGCCAATATCTGATCTTTCCAGACCAACCGAATCGAGTGCTATCTTAAGAATATCTTTCATATCCTGCCCATTTGTTGACGAACAGCAAATAATTATTACTAATAAAAAAAGACCGACCGTTTTTACCATCTTATATCCTTACGTTACAAATTTCCCATATTGCTTTCCTTAAAAATAATAATCATTTTATAAACTGGCTATAAAAAAACCCCGATTCAAAATAAATCGGGGTTCAATATTAGAATTTACTGATAATTCTATCTGTAATTCCTCTTGATAACTCTTTTGCGATTCGTCTTGCGGACCGGCTTGCGGGTGGTCGCTTTGCGAGTAACCTTGCGAGTGGTGGCTTTACGAATAGGTTTACGACGAGTAGTAGCCTTACGAGTCACTTTACGAGTCGCAGCTTTGCGAGCCGGTTGACGACGAGTAGTAGCCTTACGAGTCACTTTACGAGTCGTGGCTTTGCGAATCGGTTTACGACGAGTAGTAGCTCTGCGAGTCACTTTACGAGTCGTGGCTTTGCGAGCCGGTTGACGACGAGTAGTAGCCTTACGAGTCACTTTACGAGTCGCAGCTTTGCGAATCGGTTTACGACGAGTAGTAGCCTTACGAGTTACTTTACGAGTCGTAGCTTTGCGAATCGGTTTACGACGAGTAGTAGCTTTACGAGTTACCTTACGGACCGCAGTTTTGCGAACCGGCGATTTTCTCGTGGTAGCTTTGCGGGTCGTAGCTTTACGAACCGGCGATTTTCTCACAGCAGTCTTACGAGTCACTTTGCGGGTCGTTGTTTTACGAACCGGCGATTTTCTCGTGGTAGCTTTGCGAGTCACCTTGCGAGTTGTTGTTTTACGAACCGGCGATTTTCTCACAGCAGTCTTACGAGTCACTTTGCGGGTCGTTGTTTTACGAACCGGTGATTTTCTCGTGGTAGCTTTGCGAGTCACCTTGCGGGTCGTAGCTTTACGAACCGGCGATTTTCTCGTGGTAGCTTTGCGAGTCCCAGTCTTTCTGGTAGTGGTCTTGCGTGTCCTTGTAGTACGTCCGGTAGTTTTACTTGTCCGGTTAGGCATTGTGTTTCCTCCCATTAGTGGGTAGAGTAACAGTTTACAAACCAGAAGTACTGGTTTGGATAATCGTAATTTTTATCGACAGTCATTGGAAATTATTTAGCAATAACTTGCTGCGAATTAACATTTTATTGGAGTTGTATGATTCTTGAATTAAAGCGTGCATAATGCCAGAATTATTTTATCCATTTTCGATACTTTTCAGTCAATTAATTTTTTAATAAATCCAAAATCATAAATCGATTTAGAAATTGTTTGGATTCAAAACGATATCACCAAATGTGAAATATTCTTCATAATTTCAACCGATTGCAAACTTCCTAAATTTGATATCAATAAAATATTATTGCCTTAAACCGGATTGAACATCAAACTTCCATTCTTTCTATACTGTTATTACACATGATGTTACACACTCAGAGAACAGTTGTTTTTGATTTCTGAGCTCATCATAAATTTAGAAATCGTTTAAGGCACACTCTTTGCTCAAGCAACTGTAGCAGCAACACTGAAAAGGAGAAAATATGCTGGATGATAAATATCAACGCGGATTCAGTCCTGAAAGATTAAGTTCAGTTTCGGAGCCAAAGGTGCATAGCGACGATGAAGGATTCTACATTTTTACTCTATCTGAAAATGTTAAAGTATATTTTGACGATTATTATAATTTCCTCAAAAATATCCATCGCCGATGCCAGCAAGAGCTGATTATGATCGATGATAAACTGGAAATTACCCCTGAAGATAAATGCGAAACGGTATCATTTTATCGCGCAAAAAAACTGATTGTTGAAATAGTTTCCAAAACTGTAAAAAGCTTCTATACCGATGATTCAACTTTTGGCGTAATCATGACCCCCTGGTGCTTTGGAACGGTTCTTCTGGAAAAGGTGGAAATCTACCGCGAGCGGCTGGCCAAAGGTGACATTGATGAAGAGGAAATTCCGGAATTTCCATATTATGTTATCAAGTATATCGATGAAATTCACCGCAAAACTCTTTTGGAGATTTTTGACTTTCCCGAAGAGGCTTTCAAAATGCGCTGGCAATACAGCGAACTGCTGAAAAGATATTCCAAGGTTTTGACAAATATTACAAAATCTCTGAATTCGGTGTTGACGACTATCAAGACTTATGGAACTTGACATAAATTCCTACTTTCTCCTGCTGACCCTCGAATTTATTTAAAATTCGGGGGTTTTTTTTATTGATTCATAAGGTAATTGCGGTTATTGGCCGATAATAAAGAAGACAGATTAAAAAATTGGAAGAATATTAGCGAATGTCATTGTTAGCACCTAAAACGATTGCCGAACATAGATATATTCCTGTTTATCTTGATTCGCTTCGAATAGACACCGTTCTGAATTTTAATCTCTATATTAAAATCGGCGGCGATATGGTTCTATATCGTTCGGCAGATCTTCCTTTTTCCGAACGAACCCGTCTGAAATTAATCGATAATAAAGTCGAACGATTATTTGTCAGTGGCAAATCAAGAGAAAAGTATCAAAAATATATCGAGCAAAATCTTGATAAAATTCTAGTCGATAAAAAAGTCACACAGGAGAAAAAAGCCGGAATCCTGTATGAGACATCAAAAAAGCTAATGAAGGATGTCCTTGATAATCCATCGTATGGCGAAAATATTCAGCGAAGTAAAAAACTGGTTGAACATCAGGTCGGCTTTATTTTAAAGGGGCAGGAGGCATTTCATAACCTTTTAAAAATCAGTTCCTTTGATTATTATACTTACACGCATTCGGTTAATGTCTGTACCTTTGCTGTTGCTCTGGCGCAGCAGTTGGGATACAAAGACGAAAAATTCCTGCACGATCTTGGAATCGGTGCGCTGTTGCATGATGTCGGGAAATCGAAAATATCAGATAGAATATTAAATAAAAAAGGCAGTTTGTCTCAGGTTGAATTTGAACTGATGAAAAAACACCCTAAATGGGGAGTGGAGATTCTCACCTCCACTGATTTGATAGACCCGGCCTGCTATTATCCGGTATTGCAGCATCATGAACGAGGCAATGAAAAAGGTTATCCGAACAAACTGAAATTAAGCGAGATGCATGAATACAGCAAAATCGTGGCGATCGTTGATACTTTTGATGCCATGACAACCCAGCGCGTATATCAGGGAGCCGTCGAGACTTTCCCGGCACTTAAAGTGATGTTCTCGCTCAAGGATGATTTCGACGCCAAAATACTGGAGACGTTTGCCACTCTGATGGGTCCGACCGGTCTGGCCGATTAATAGACAGCATCAATCAAACCCAACTGTATTTTACCCAGCTATTCTTAATTATCTTTATCCTCGGACAGTTTCTCTTCTGTATCTTTTGTATCTTTTTTACCCATCCCCAACTTATCGCGGACTTCGGCGTCTATAGTTTTATAAATATCATCGTTTTCTTCTAAAAATCTTTTTGCAGCTTCGCGTCCCTGACCCAGTCGATCGCTTCCATAGCTGTACCAGGAACCTGATTTCTCAGCAATATCATGCTCGACCGCCATATCAAGCAGTTCACCAGAATGTGAGATTCCTTTACCATAAGTAATATCAAACTCTGCTTCTCTAAAAGGCGGGGCAACTTTGTTTTTTATAACTCTGACTCGGGTCCGTCCTCCGACAACAACCTGGTCTTCTTTGATAGTGGCGATTTTGCGAATATCGAGACGAATTGTAGAATAAAATTTAAGGGCATTGCCGCCGGTAGTCGTTTCCGGATTACCGAACATCACGCCGATTTTCATTCTGATCTGATTGATAAATACTACTGCCGTTTTAGATTTTGAAATAATGGCGGTCAATTTACGAAGAGCCTGCGACATCAAACGAGCCTGAAGCCCCATATGCGAATCACCCATCTCCCCTTCGATTTCCGCCCTGGGAACCAGCGCTGCTACCGAATCAATCACAATAATATCAATAGCACCGGAGCGAACCAAAGTCTCAGTGATATCAAGCGCCTGTACACCGGTATCGGGCTGAGATATCAGCAGATTGACAATATCAACCCCAAGAGCTTTGGAATAGTTGGCATCAAGGGCATGCTCGGCATCGATAAAAGCGGCGATCCCGCCAAGTTTCTGGGCCTCGGCGATAAAATGCAGAGCCAGCGTGGTTTTGCCGGAGCTTTCCGGGCCATATATTTCGGTCACTCGGCCGCGCGGCATACCGCCGACACCGAGAGCAAAATCGAGTGTCAATGAACCGGTTGGGATGACATCGATTGGGACAACTCTATCGTCGCCAAGACGCATAATCGAACCTTTGCCGAATGATTTCTCTATTTGCATCAGGGCTGAATCGAGAGCCTTTTTTCTATCGGGTGTTCCCACTACCATCTTTACTTCATCCCTCATAGTATTACTTTTTTTCATCTTTATCTTTCCCATTGTTCAAATATTTATCCGGCCTTAATTTATCCTACAATCTATTAGTTTACGTATTCAAACGGTATCACATTTTGAATCTATTTTAACTTTTTTTATTCTTCTGATTTCTATATAGGTATCGTGACTGACATCTGCTGTCAGTAAAAATTTACCATTTTATACAAATAGTCAAAATTACCGGTCAAAGGTTATATTTTACGCTTATTTATCAAAAAAGTATTTCCGTCAGCAAACATATGGTCGAAACCACGGGGGATTTCGACCTTAATATTAAAATGGCTTTGTTTCGTCATATTTTTATTTTTTAAAAATGGCTTCGTTTTGCATATAAAAAATTTATTCGAGTTTTGTTGTTTGTTCCGTCAGGTCTTGATTTACTGAAAGCAAATTGTGACCTGACGGCTGATAAAGAGTGTCGGGTCACAATTCCGCCTTGCGGAATCAAGACCCAACACAACGAGATAAAGGAAAAATTCATTGTAACTCATACACCTCTATTCAATTACAGTGAAAATGGGTTCGTTTTGCCAAAACGGGGTTTTTGTACGGATTCTTTGTAGTAAAATTGTAATTTTAGGTATTTCTGTTCTTGGTATCATATAAAAGACATAATGTTCAAATCAACATTGGTTTGGTGGGGAAATTGTTGGAAACTTAGCTAAATCACATGGAATTTCGACTCGCTGGAACTGAG
>JAUVBC010000250.1 GCA_030591405.1 Candidatus Zixiibacteriota bacterium | reverse complement strand
GATGTGTAGAGAGCCACGCCTGGATAGACGTATCCTTGTGTAGCATCCTCAAGGTAAAAACTGACCGTATGGGTCAGGCCGTCTGTAACCCATGCACATGGTGGTTCAAGAAACCATTGAAAACTCAATTCACCCGGAATGTAAGTTATTGTACCTATAGGATTTGCATATTCATCAACCGCTCCGACATTGGTAATAGCATCAACTCCCGGATTTGAGATATTAAATGTTTCATCAAAAGGAACGTCATGTGTGGTAGTTAAATCAGATGGGAGATTAACAATTTCTGATGGTATACCCGCACAACCCAAAAATTTAAAGCAATATGGGCCGCCAAATTGGCTATCATCGGCGAAATACCAGTCACAAATGCTGCCGGCGTCAAGTTGGTCAAGACAAAGCTCAACAATATCAGTCTGGGGATTAATTCCTGCAACTGGAACCGAAAAATGGAATCGGTATCGGGTCACTGTCGGTGCACCTTCCGACCACCACGACAACATCGCTACGCTATGACTCATCATATCCGGTAAACTGCCATTCCAACTGCTAGTTTCAAGGTTATTCCACATATTCCATAAAGACCAACCCTCCCAACCGTTCATTCTCACTATGGAACCTTCAGGCCAACCACCGGCATCAATCCAATTAATGGATGTGCCATAGCCATTGGTGGAATAAAAGCATAAATTCATGCAGAATTTGGTGATATTCAGCCCATCTCCCTCGGGATTGCCCATTTTAACATCCAGATAGACAGGAGTGTTGCCCATAAAATATGTCAAACCATCATCGGGATGAACAAAGGTTTTTCCCGGTTCAACCTCTACATCAAATTCAACCGCATAAGCCGGAACAAATGAACCAACTAAAATTACGAAGCCAAGCAAAACCAAAAATCTTTTCATACTATCCTCCCAGTATGGATTGTAACGAAAGAAGATTTAATTCTATTTTTCTGATCTTTTAACTTATTGTCCGCCGGCCTGATGTAACTTACCGGACACTATAATAATTTAGGCAGTTATCGCATTTTTGTCAAGTACTAAATATCTGTGTTAAATATTAGAAAAATGCCAAAAATTGCTTCCGGCTCTTTATTTTACGGGAGGTGTGGGGCAGTTGGGCGCGGGGCCGCCTTTATACTTATAATTAATTATATAAACGACATCAAGAATATTAATATCGCCGTCATGATTGACATCACCCAACTCCATTTGCAGCGGCGGGGGACCTGCTTTGTATTTGTAATTAATAATATAGACAACATCCAAAATATTTATACCGCCATCGAGATTGGCATCACCACAAGCCGATGTGGCGAAAGGAAAACAGTATGGTCCGCCAAAATTCTGCGGAACCGAAAAAAGCCAGTCATATCTGCTATCGGATACTTCGCCAACCGAATCGATACAGACTGAACCGGTGTCGCCATCATTGAGTGCGACCTTGAGATGAAATTCCAGATAGGTCGTCAATTGATCCATCTCCGGAAGCCAACCAGTACCGGACGAACCGATACAGCTAACAACGGTATGATTCATCGTATCGGGGAGGTTGCCGTCCCAACTCCAGCTGTAAATTGCATTCATTGTGATCCAGATGCCGCCGCCCATCTCAAAACCGTTGACGCGGACAATCGATGGTTCCACTGTGCCTCCTGCCTCCACCCAGGTTACAGAAGATAAATCACCGGTGCCATACACTCTCAGAGGCATACTGTAGGCGCACCATTCGAAACCATCGTTATTGGCCATTTGAATCTGAATCGTGATCTCTTTATCAGTTTCATAAAAATATAAAGCATAACCGGGATGGAAAAACTCAAATTCAGGGTCAATTATAAGATTATACTCGATTGCCGAAGCCGATGATACAGTTAGAAAAAGACATATAATGAATACAAATGTTTGGCAAGATTTCATTACACATACCTTAATACATTTTGTGTTATTGCACAAAACCAATTATTTTGCAATAAATAACTCATTTACTATTAGTCGGCGTTTTTGAGATTCGCTTAATTGTATTTCAATACAATGAAACATCCAAAAATAAAGAAGATAAGCAATGTTTGGCGTAATCAGCAGTAAAACAGGTTGACTAATAACTTATACTATTTACCACTCTGGACATTCCGGAGCGGGTCCGTCTTTATATACAAAATTAATCAAAAGAACAGCGTCAAGAATATTGATAGTAAGATCACTATTGACATCGCCGCATTCCATTGGTTCAATTGCGGGACCGTCTTTGTATATATTATTAATAATATAAATTATATCCAATATATTTATATTGCCCCTATCGTCATGAGAAACATCACCGCAGGCCAATGGTACAATTGTAAAACTCACTGTTGCACTATGATAGTTATTTACACCATTGATGTTTTTGGAAAGAACATGCCAGTAATAAGGAATGTTCATTTGCAATGACTCGGTCAAAGTAAGTGATGTTTCGGTCAGGTCGTAGTATCTTAGAACGTCAGAACTGAAAGTATAGCTTGTGCTTATTTCCAGATCATAAAAAACCGGACAAGGGGGATCTCCCATTTGATACCATTCAAGTGTTGGCAGAGAAAAAACATTTGTGCCATCCAATGGTAGCCATGGACATGGCACAGGCGGATAATCATTATCATAGTAAAAGACATTGGTTTCTGAATATTCAGTTAATTCACCGGTGGAAATTTTGGCGGCTTTAACTCTCCAATATTTATTACCGCTGATAAGGCCGGTCGTTGAAAATTCTAATATTGGCTCACTGACAGTTTCGCTAACAACGATATTTTCAAATTGGGAATCATCCGCTATTTGAATGAAATATTGATCGTCATCGTGTTTCCATGTTGGGGACCACTCAAGTATTGCTGTTCCGCAGACTATATCGTTATCTGCCGGGACGATTAATGTTGGTGTCAATAAAGGAATATCCCAGCTGGCACCAAAAACATCCTGATTACCATTTCTGGTATCGGTCCAGGCGGCACTGACCCGGTCGTTTCTAATGGACAATCCAATAGTATAGCCAATACTAAGATATTGGTTTTCGAGATCAATCATCAAATCAGGATCAATCGAAACTTCTGATATTCGATGAGTTTGCGTAAAGGAACTACCGCCATCAAATGAATATGCGGCGAAAACGTCGAATTTTGTGTGATTAACCGGATCTGTTTTTTGATCATAGAAAGCAATAGCTATAACACCATCTTCTGAGCAATCCATTTTGGGGTGAAATTGATCAAAGGTAGCATCGGGACCAATAAAATCATCATTTATATATAATGGAGTGGACCAGGTTGTTCCGCCATCTGTTGATTTCATAAATTCAATGTTATAATCTGAACCATAAGTATAAAAATCGTATAGACCTGTATATGTTAAATAAATATTACCGTCGTATGGTCCACCGCTGATATCTGCCGACAAAACAGGTGCTCCAAAAACATAAATGTCGCCGTCAACTGCGGCCATCATCAAATCGTTTTCCATTACATACTGAATCGGTGACCAGGTTTCGCCGCCATCAGATGATTTAACCATTTTAAAGCAGTATTGAGATACTACACAACCATTACTGCTTGGTGTTGTATAGAAATATTTCCAAAATACATAAATTGAACCATCACTGCCAACCATAATAGCAGGATAAGCCCCTGCGGACAAATAGTTATCATGGATATTGGAACACTCTCTGGTGTCTAAAGGCAGTCCAACTACCATCGGTTCTTCAAATGATAACCCGCCATCGGTTGATTTGGAAAACATAATGCTGGCCGGCCCATAAAATCCGGGACCGTCAAACTCAGAAGCCCTTTTCCAGGCAATGTATATATTTCCCGAATTTGGACCACCGGTATTATCTATAACAGTGGCTTGATCTCTTTCAGAGTAATGGCCGATTGTATCTTCAACAGTGTAGAATTCGGGCCATGTTACTCCGCCATCGAAGGATTT
>JAUVBC010000282.1 GCA_030591405.1 Candidatus Zixiibacteriota bacterium | reverse complement strand
TTTGAGCATAACGATTATATGATTGCAACGATCGTATCTCCCAAGGATTGCTCCCGTTGTCACGAGACTGAGTTTAACGAATTTAACCAGTCACATCATGCCGATGCCGGAAATATCCTCGGCTCGCTCGATAACGTTTTAGGTGAAGTTGTCGAAGGACCGGCGGCGGCGGTTAGTGGCTGTAAGCAATGCCACGGTTCGATTATCAAAGTAAACGATGATGGCACTCTTGATGCCAAGACGTGGCCCAATACCGGCATTGGCCGTTTGAACCCTGATGGATCAAAAGGATCATGCTCCGCTTGCCACAGTCGCCATTCCTTTTCGTCCAAACTGGCTCGTCAGCCGGAGAATTGCGGCAAGTGCCACCTCGGACCGGATCATCCTCAAAAGGAAATCTACGAAGAGTCGAAGCATGGGATTGCCTATTATGCCCATAAAGACCGGATGAATCTTGACAACCCTTCATGGATTGTCGGACAGGATTACTCCGCCGCTCCGACCTGCGCGACCTGTCATATGTCGGCCACCAAGGATTTGCCGATTACGCATGATATTGGTGCCCGGATCAGTTGGACTTTGCGCCCACCGATTTCTGAAAAGGTTGACGCCAAAGCGATCAAAGCTGGTAAGGATGTTAAGAGTTGGGAAGACCGGCGCGACGACATGAAATCTGTCTGCTCCAACTGTCATACATCCTCGTATATCGATAATTTCTATGTTCAGTATGACGATGTCGTCAATCTGTATAACAACAAATTTGCTATCCCGGCAACCAAGATTTACAAGAAGATTCGGTCTGGTGGGTTGATTACCAACGACACCAACTTTGATGACGAGTTGGAATGGATTTATTTCTATCTTTGGCATCATGAAGGGCGTCGGGCACGGATGGGAGCGGCCATGTTTGCTCCTGATTACACCCAATGGCACGGCTTTTTTGAAGTTGCCGACCGGTTCTATATGTCATTCCTGCCGGAAGTTGAAGAGCTGATCAAACATGGCTTGGAAGCCGGTGGGGAAAAAGCGGCCCTGGCCGAAGAGGTTCAAAAATTGGTTGATGAGATTTTGGCCTCCGACGACCACAAGTGGTTTATTGGACAGATGGATACTGGTGAAAAAGAGCTGAGGAAAAAAGCTTCTAAGGAATTTAGAAGTCGTTACAGCAAATAACTCCCAATTTATTTGCAAAATCAGTTGAAAGGAGGGCCGCTTAGCCCTCCTTTTTTTTTGTGGATTTCCCGAACCTCATATGCTATTTTTACGTATAGAACGATATGGAGACGGTTAAAAGCAGAAAACACCCTTCAGCGGTGATCGGTTGGATACTTATTGTCCTTGGATTCATTTTCATGTTGAATCAATTTGATATCAGCATTTTTGAATTCATCTGGCCGATTGCAATAATGGGTGTTGGGATATTTTTGGTCGTCCGCTGGAAACGGTTTCATTCCGATCCATCGGTTGGTGCCATCGATGATTTTAAATTCCTCGGAGATACCGTTTTTAAAGATTATGCCGGTAACATCAACGGTGCCGGAATCACGCATGTCTTTGGAGATATCAAAATCAACCTCTCCAAAACGCAGATGGCGGATGGCGAAAGCTTTGTCAACGCTTCGACAATATTCGGAGATGTTGACGTTTTGGTTTCAAACGATATCGATTTTCATATTGATGCATCCTGTGTGCTGGGTGATATCGTCGCTTTGGACAAAAAGCATGATGGCCTGTTTCAATCGGCCAGCGATCAGACCCCCGGATTTACAACAGCGACTAATAAACTCCGTTTGAACATCTCGACCATCTTCGGTGATATTAGAATTCATCAGGTCTGAATATTAATAGATTGCTTTTATCCATCATTATTTCTATATTGTAATCCTTACACATGCCATCTTTGGGAGTACATCCGGAAACTTAACGTAATGGAGGGCAAATATGCCTGAATATAAGGACGAATTCACTAAGGCTATGGCGCGTACAGTCGTTCGAGCCGCACTTAAGAAGGTCGCAGACTTTAAGGGAAACATAGACAAATTTAAATTTCATAATTTCCAGGATTATCATAAAAAGATATTTGTTTCCACAATCCGAACTGAAATTCGGGCAATCAAGCTTAGCCCACGCAGACACCTTGATATCAAAGTAGGCATAGGCGATATCAAGAAATGGGACCATATGGAAGCCTGTATGTTGTGGCTTTTAGAAAATTTTGGTGTAACCATTACGAATGCAAAGTGGTTAACACCTAACAACCTGATCGGGTTTGTTTTCCCATTCCTTTTTGCATTTGCAATCCTGTTTGCACCATTAAACGCGATTGAAATTGAAGATTTAAAAATGGAAGTTAAAGGTGGTGACCTTGTAGAAATTTGGTTTAATTTTGACTTTTCTGATTCAATTGATGTAATGAAAAGTGGCCTCTACTTTGACAGTCTTGGTTATAGATGCTTTCTTAAGCTACAAGGAAACAATGCAATTCTAGCAGAAGTCACTCCAACATGTCTTAAAAAATCTATCTCTTTCAATTTTGACAATGTTACCCTGAACATGATAAATCAAATTTCCAAAGGTCAGACAAACGCCTATCTTGTGCCAAACAACGATATAATAGTTGGCCTTAAGGGAGGTGGAATAGACACAATTATGGCATCAGATTTTGAGAAGTATTCAAAACAAAATTTAAAATTGAACGATATGCAAAAAAAAGAGTTGAAAAACGCCCTTAGCGGTAATGTCTCGACTCTCGAAAACAGCTTTGAGTTCTTTCGTGAGGTTAACGAGGAGGATTCTACCAAAACTGAATACATCGTTCAGTATAACAACATTATCCCCCGATTCCTCGGTGTCGATGGTCTCAACTTGCGCTCAAGAGGACATATTAGCAGTCAAACCGCCAGCCCTTTGAATTTTGTCGAGTTTTCCCTTTTTCATCCGAGCAAGATGCAGGAAAAAAAGATCGCCAAGCATGATTTCATTTTTAACTGGTTTCTTGAATCCTCTCTCTATGGCAACCAGAAACTGGATACTGTTACGGGTGACATTAAGCTTGGTCTCAAAAGTCTAATCCCCAACTTGGTCAACCTATCTGCAGGATTTAACCGGTTGCGACTAAAGCCGATTCTTGAATTAGGCGTTGCCGGATCATTTCATTCGCACGAATTGCCCGTTTTTGAGGGTAAGAAAGATCACATGGAACTGTTTTTCAGTTTTCATTACTTTGTTCCAGTAGCCGAGAAGTTAGCCATAATTTATGATGCCGAGGGGAATTTCGCTTCAATGGTAGATGAGAATGTTCGCATTTTCCAGTCTATTGTATTTGCCTATGATATTCCACTCAAAGGTTTGCACACTCTTGTAAAGTGGGAAACTGGTCAAAACCGGATATCTTATGAAACCGACAATAGAATTCTACTGGGGGTCTTGTACAATTTTATGCCGGAGCCAGGTAGCTAATAAAAAGGCCGGTATGATCCGGCCTTTTTTTTATGCTTCTGATTAATTACTCTCTTACAAAATGTACCTACTGAGATCTTTGTCCTCGACGATCTTCGCCAGAC
>JAUVBC010000057.1 GCA_030591405.1 Candidatus Zixiibacteriota bacterium | reverse complement strand
GATATAAAAATGGCATTAAATCAATAAATAGGGTTGAAAACTGTTTTCTTGGCAAATCCATCAATAAATTGTCTGTCAATTCGGTATTATTAGTGGAAAGCATTGCTATTATTATTGGTAATGAATGGTCAATGATTTCTTTGACTATATCATCCATGTTGTAATTATTGTTTAGTTCTAATCTAAAATTGGCATCAGTTTCTAGTGTGAAGGCGAATTCCGATTCCGAATTATTGGGTGTGTTACATACAAATACAATTGTTCCTAAATCCAAATTCATTGCGAAGTCTGCTATGTTTCCCAAGTTTGCAACTTCGCTCCATAAAATTATTTGTGCGTTATATTTAGATTTAAACCTTCTGGCCTCATGATGATTATTAATAATTCTTGAAATACTTTTTGCTGTAACATATGAATCAAGCTGATTGTAATGAAGGTATTCATTTAAATGTGTTTCCAAAACCTTATTCAATTTTGTATTATCAAAAGTTTCATCTAATCTTGAGCCCGTAAATTGTGGAATAAGTATGCCACATTTACCGTCCTGAAATTGATTCACATGTGGAATTAAGTATGATAATACAAATATATATATTAGAGAAGCACTCAGAGAAACAAAAAAGGTCCTTGTCAGCCCATATTTTAATGATTTTCCCCAAAATTTAAAAACCGGCCCATAGGAAAACACTAGAATAACGATCGAGCAAACAATTATATCTCCGAATGATTCTGGATATATGGCTCTTTTAATAAAATCAAGAAAGTCAATCAAGTCAAAACTCCATTACTTAAATCTAATGAAATAAAAACAAAATCAATATTATTTCCAAATAAATTCACTCTTTCGCTTGTTGCCAGAAGGCTTCTAATTCTTCCAACGAAAATTCGGCGAACGGTTTGCCGGATTTTTTGACGTTATCTTCAATATAATTAAACCGCTTTTTGAACTTATCCAGAGTCTTATTCAACGCCTGTTCGGGATTAATATCTTTCTTACGGGCCAGTGATGCCAAAGCGAATAACATATCACCAATTTCAGATTCTAATTTTTCGTTATCTCCCGATTCGATTTCAGCTTCGATTTCAGCCAGTTCTTCTTTGACCTTGTCCATCACATCCGCAGCGTTTTCCCAGTCGAACCCGACTCCTGCCGCTTTTTCGCCAAACCGAAACGCCTTAATCAGCGCCGGAGCCGATTTTGGGATACCATTAATGACCGATTCTTTTTCGCCGGAGTCGATTTTTATCTTTTCCCACTGGTCACGGACCTCGGTTGGATTGAGATCTTTCTTTTCGCCAAACACATGAGGATGCCTCCGTATCAGCTTGTCGCAGATATCGTTAATAGAATCGTCGACGGTGAATTTCCCCGCCTCCTCGGCGATCTGTGAGTGGAAGACGACCTGTATCAATAAATCGCCCAACTCTTCTCGCAATAAGGTAGTATCCTCTTTTTCAATCGCATCAACAACCTCATAGGTCTCTTCAATAAGATAAGGAAGCAGCGATTTATGGGTCTGTTTGCGGTCCCAGTTGCATCCGCCGGGAGCGCGGAGAGTTGCCATTATTTGTCGTAACTTGTTGAATGGTGTCATTTTATCAGTCATTTTTTAATTATTCCTTGTATAATCACAATTTCTGTCGATAATATCGTAACATACGAAATCGGGGGGCTAAAATAAACCCTTTTTATGTGATAACGTTTATTGGTTTGTCAGCTTGACAAAATAAATGAGTGTCCTTATTTTTCAGGCTTGTTGAAAATTAGCAAAGAAGTAGGTAAAAAGAATATAATGACTGAAATAGAAAAAGACCCAAAACCGAAATCCGGACCATACGACCCCAAACAGGTTGAGAATCGGATATATAAAGAATGGCTTGATAAAAGCTATTTTCGCGGTGATGAAAACAGCAAAGCGGAATCATACTCGATTGTTATCCCGCCGCCGAATGTAACTAATATCCTTCATTTGGGGCATGCGTTGAACAACACCATTCAGGATATTATGATTCGTCAAAATAGAATGGCCGGTTTGGCAACCGAATGGATGCCGGGTGCCGATCATGCCGGAATCGCTACCCAGGTGGTGGTTGAGAAAACACTGGCAAAAGAAGGAACCACTCGTCGCGAACTGGGCCGCGAGAAATTTGTCGAACGAACCAGCGAATGGGCCTATAAGCATAAAGATTTAATATTAAATCAGCTCAAAAAAATCGGCTGTTCATGTGACTGGGAGCGGACGAAGTTTACTATTGATGAAGAGTTATCCCGCGCCGTGATGGAAGTTTTTATCAAGCTGTATGAAAAGAAACTGATTTATCGCGGTAACCGGATTGTCAACTGGTGTCCGTCGTGTCAGACCTCACTTTCGGACGATGAGGTCGAGCATGAGGATAAAGCCGGGCATCTCTGGTATATCAAATATAAAATAAAAGGCAGCGATGTTTATCTAACGGTCGCGACAACCCGTCCGGAAACGATGCTTGGCGATACCGGTCTGGCGGTCAACCCGAAAGATAAGCGCTACAAGAAATATGTCGGCAAAACTGTGATTCTGCCGATTCTCGATCGCGAGATTCCGATTATCGCCGACAGTTATGTCGATATGGAGTTCGGGACCGGAGTGGTCAAAGTGACCCCGGCGCATGATCCGAACGATTTTGAAATAGGGCAGAGGCATGATCTTGAAGAGATAAATATTCTCAACAACGATGGTACCCTCAACGCCAACGCCGGAAAATTCAAGGGACAGGATCGGTACGAGGCGAGAAAAAATCTGATAACCGAGCTTGAGAAAAAAGGATTTTTGGATAAAGTCGATAAATATGACCTGTCGGTTGGCACCTGTTACCGCTGTCATAATGAGATCGAGCCGTATCTGTCGGAGCAATGGTTTGTTCGGATGGCTGAACTGGCCAAACCGGCAATTGAGGCGGTTAAAAAAGGTGAATTGAGATTTCATCCTGAATTCTGGTCAAAGACGTATCTGCACTGGATGGAAAATATTCGTGATTGGTGTATCTCCCGGCAATTGTGGTGGGGACATCGGATACCGGTGTACTATTGTGATGATTGCACTGAGATGATGGTTTCGGTCGAGGCTCCTGAAAAATGTTCCAAATGCGGCAGCAAAAATATCAATCAGGATGAAGATGTGCTTGACACCTGGTTTTCATCATGGTTATGGCCGTTTTCAACCTTTGGCTGGCCGGAAAAAACGGCGATGCTTGATAAATTTTATCCAACCAAAGTGATTGTGACCGCCTCGGAGATCATTTTCCTCTGGATCGCCAGAATGGCGATGGCCGGATATGAATTTATGGGCGAACTGCCGTTTAACGATGTTTATATTCATGGCACGGTGCGTGATGCCAATGGTATCAGGATGTCGAAATCACTTGGTAATGGTATTGATCCGCTGGAAATTGTTGATAAATATGGTGCCGATGCTCTCAGAATGTCGCTGGTTTTGGCAACTCCCGATGGACAGGATCCCTGGATTTCGAAAAATACATTTGAGGTTGGACGTAATTTTATAAATAAGCTGTTCCAGGTCTCGCGATTTGTGATGATGCGGGCCGGCGATAATAAATTTGATAGCAACGAACCGTCAAAAGATGATTTGATTCTGGTTGACCGCTGGATTTTATCCAAACTTGAACGGACTATTGAGTCGGTCGAGAAAGATATTAAAGATTTTAAATTGTCATCGGCATCAAAGACGTTATACAATTTCACCTGGAATGATTTCTGTTCCTGGTATATTGAACTGATTAAACCGGACGGGCCTGATCTGCCGATTAAAGAAGGCTCGATGCGAGTGGCGATTTATGTTCTCGATAATATTCTGAAACTTCTGCATCCGTTTGTCCCGTTTGTTACCGAAGAGATAAATGGCAGTTTGCAGGAATTCTTCCCCGAGAAAAGAGAGACACTCGTTTTTGGTCCCTGGCCGAAGTCATCCGGAAATTTCAAAGATGACGCTTTGGAAACATCGCTTGAGTCGATTCAAATAGTTGTTAATGCGGTCAGATCGATTCGGGCTGAGATGAATGTCCCACCCGGAAAACACTCGGATCTTCATATTAGAGTCACCGACAGCAAAATGGGCAAACTCCTTGAGACTTATAAGAATTATTTTGCCTCGCTGGCCAAAATAGATAATCTGATAATCGGCAAAGATATTAAAAAACCGGGACTGTCGGCCTCAGCCGTAATATCAGGTGCCGAGATATTTGTTCCGTTGGAAGGTTTGATAAATGTCGAATCGGAGAAAAAACGGCTCGAAAAAGAGCTGACTAATTTAAAAGGCCATCTTGAGAATGTATCAAAAAAGCTGGCTAATGGCGATTTTCTTAAAAATGCGCCAAAAGATGTCATCGAAAAAGAGAAATCAAGGAAAGAAGATATTATCGATCGGGTCGAAAAGCTGAATGTTAATCTCGAACAGTTATTGGGTTGGTAAAAATAATTTTGAAACTGCAAAAAAACTGTTTGACATTGTAAAAAATAAATATATTATTCCGAAACTATATAAAATTAATTTCGTTAGGTAAATTTAAGTATATATAAACCGTAGCGGAGGAGTACAATAAGATGAATGCAACATTATCAAATATTCTTTTTGTACTACAGGTACGTCCGGGTACCAATGTCCGCGGCGGGAGGAATGAATAATTATCTAAAAATAGTTATAAATTTATTTAACCCGCCGTGCCCACTAGGTTCGGCGGGTTTTTTTATTGTCTTGCTGGACGCATATCTGGGCTACGGGAGAACTTTTTAAATAGTAAGGACAAGAAAATGACCAGTGAATTTTACGAAAATGAAAAAATAACAGATGAAGAAAAAGATATAAGTTGGAAAACGGCATTTGGCAAACTGATGCCGCTTTTGAAAAATCACTTCAGAATGCTGATTGTTTGTTTTCTGCTTTTGATCGGTGCGACTTTTTTATCACTTTATTGGCCGATTCTTTTGAAACAGGCGCTCGATGTTGATATTAAAAATGGTGATTTTGACGCGCTGATAATAACCGTTTTGATAATTGGGGTTATTCAGGCTATAACAATTTTGCTTCAGTATATCCAGCGAATCAAACTTGAGATAGTTGGACAGGATATCATGCTTGAATTGAAACAGAAACTGTTTCGGCATATTTTGTCGCTTGATGTTTCATTTTTTGATAAGAATCCGGTTGGTCGGCTGATGGCTCGCGTTGAATCGGACACCGAAGCGCTGCGGATGCTTTTTACCAATACCGTTGTTCTGGTCATCGGGGATATTATTCTGATAGCCGGGATATTTGGGATAATGTACTATTATAGCTGGCAACTCGCTTCGATTCTGTTGGGGATAATGCCGATTTTGGTGATTTTGACTATCATCTTTGAAAGAAAAACATCGCCGAAGTTTTTGGATGTCCGCAAAAAAATGGCCGAAGTGACCGCGACGCTGACGGAGTTTCTGCATGGAATGTCGATTATCCAGATATTTCATCGCGGTGCCTATGCTCGTGAGCGGCTCAATTATGTGAATAAATTGAAATTTACCGACGACCGGTATGTTAATGTTGCCATTATCCTGTATTTCAACACGGTCTTTTTCTTTGAGTATGTTATGATCGCATTAGTGCTGTTCTTTGGCGTTCTCTGGATCGAATCGGGAGTAATCACCGTCGGAACGATAAGTATGTTTATCATTCTGATATGGAGATCATTTGAACCGATCTGGAGGACATCAGAGCAGTTGTCCAATATTCAAAAAGCGGTGGCCGGGGCGAAACGGATATTTGCATTGTTATCGCAGGAATCATTTTTGCCCGATCCTGCTGTACCGGTAGAATGGAAAAAACTGGACAAGAGCATTCGCTTTGAGAATGTCTGGTTTTCATATACTAACGATGAGAACTATGCACTCAAAGATGCTTCATTCGAAATTCCGGTTGGATGCAGAACTGCTCTGGTTGGAATGACCGGCGGTGGAAAATCTACTGTGATTTCGCTGTTGCTGAGATTGTACGATCCGCAAAAGGGTAAAATAACTGTTGATGGTATTGATATTCGCAAAATCTCAAAAACCGATTTGCGTCAGCGGTTCGCATTGGTGCTGCAGGATATTCATCTGTTTCCGGGTGACGTCAAATCGAATATCACCCTGGAAACAGAATCTATTACCGAACAACAAGTCAAAAGTTCTGCTCAAACAGTCGAGGCGCATCGGTTTATTGAGAAACTTCCGGATGGATACAACACTGAAGTCTCAGAAAAAGGTGCCAATTTTAGTCGCGGTGAAAGACAACTGTTATCTTTTGCCCGGGCGCTGGTTGCCGATCCCGATGTTTTGCTTCTGGATGAGGCGACCAGTTCGGTTGATCCTGAAACCGAGCGGATGATACAATCATCGTTGACCCGTTTGATGGCGAACAGGACATCGATTGTCATAGCTCACCGTTTGTCAACGATCCTTGATGTTGATCAGATAATGGTTATCAAGCGGGGCGAGATAATTGAACGGGGAACACATACTGAATTAATATTGCAGAGCGGATATTATTCCAAACTGTTCCATCTGCAATTTAAGAATAAGAATGGAGTGATCGCAGATGCGAGATAAAATAAAATGGTTTTGGCAGTACTATCGCAATTACAGATATGTGCTGTTTGTTTTGATATTTCTAACTCCGGTACAGGCTGCTTTTCAGGTGACAATTCCACGAATGATGGAATTCACCGTTGACTTTGTTAAAAGCGGCGAAGTCGCCGGAAACGTTGCCGCGATATGGCTTGATGGTCTCGGCAAACAAATAGGTTTGTCGACGGCGGCAACCTTTACGCTGACCCTGGTACTCTTGGGCCTGGTGGCATCGATTCTATATGCCTATGTTCAGGGGCATCGGGCCTGGATGAATCTGAGACTGGAATGGCTGTTTCGTCAGAAAGCATTTGACGGTATAACCGAAAAAGGTCCCGACTTTTTTAATATGTTTCGGACCGGTGATCTGGTTACGAGAATGACCGACGATGTCGCCGAGAAGTTATCCTGGTTTGCCTGTTCAGGAATATTCAGGTTGTATGAGGCATTATTGATGGTTTCTTTTGCATTGGTGATGATGATCAGTATTGATCCGAAACTTACGCTCTGGACCGCCGGACCATTGCCATTGTTAATATTGATTTTTTTTAAGAGTGCGTCGGTCCTTGATAAAAGGTACGATTATCTCCAGAAGAAAATATCGAAGTTTAATGATGTTATGGAAGCCTGCTTTTCCGGAGTAAGAGTGGTTAAGGCATACACTCGTGAAGAAGCGCAGACAAATAAATATGACCGTGCCGCCGAAAAGCGACGTGAAGCAGAGATCTCCGCGATTAGGGTGCATACGATTGTAGAATCGCTTTATATGTATATCTGGCAATTTGGTATAATAATTGTTCTGCTTGCCGGTGGCTACATGGTGATAAACTCAAATCTGTCGCTTGGGAAGTTGGTGGCATTTATATATTATGTTGTTTACATGATTTTCCCGATGTTTGATATCGGTCAGTTTTTGGTGAAATCGCGTCAGTCGGCGGTGTCAATCGATCGACTGACTGAACTTGAAAAGATGACGCCAATGGTAAGCGATAATGGGAACAAAACAATTAAGGCAAATATCAAAGGAGATCTGAGTTTTGATAAAGTTAATTTTTCTTTTCCTGGGTCAGACAGAAAAATTATCAACGATGTCTCCTTTGATATAAAAGCCGGTAGTACAATTGCCTTAGTTGGTAAAGTTGGTTCAGGGAAAAGCTGGCTGATTAATATGCTTCCGCGGCTGGTTGATCCCAGTGGCGGAACGATCAGTCTGGATGGTTCTGATCTGCGCAAATTCAGTTTATCTGATTTGCGGAAGAATATCGGGTATGTACCACAGGAGCCGACATTGTTCAGCGATACGATTCGTAACAATATTACTTTCGGGCGCGAAGATATCGCAGGTTCGCTGGTTGAGTGGGCAGTGGAAGTGTCACAGCTAAAAGATGAGGTGGCCACTTTTTCTGATGGGCTTGACACAGCGATAGGTACTCGCGGGGTGTCGATCTCAGGTGGTCAAAAACAAAGGCTTGCTTTGGCCCGAGCGTTGGTTGGCAAACCAAAGATTTTGATTTTGGATGATTGCACCTCGGCGCTCGATTCCCGCACCGAAACAGCTTTGTGGGAGAGACTGCATGAGGTCCTGCCGGATATGACCGCTATTTTGATAACCCATCGGCCGGACACATTGGAGCAGGTTGATAAAGTTTATGTCCTCGATGAAGGTTCAATTGTGGAATCAGGCTCGCATGACGAACTGATGAACAATGGCGGACAGTACGCCCGGATTTATAAACGTTATCGACTCAAAGAGGAAGTCAGTGGATAAAATTAGATTTGGTCGAAAACCTGTAATAGATTAGCTATTGCAGGTTTTTTTTATTGCTTCAATTGGTGAGCCGTTGGTTTTATAACGCTGTCTGGTAATGGAATATTTAGTTCGTCTGTAATATCTGTCAAATCATACGGGGTGTCAAAACGGGAGAACTGATTTTTGTCTTCAAGCATTTCTAGTTTTGCCCCAAAGAATTGATTAAATATTACACGAAAACTGTTGACCGGTGAGATGCTATCATACAAACTTTCGTAATTATTATCCGGGAAATAATAAGCATTCAGAATCGCCAGCTTTTCAATAAGCCCAACATAACTTGAATCACCCTGCATTAAAAATGAATTGGAGCCATGATCTGCCTGTAAAATAATTATAGGCTGATTGGTTGAGTCTTGGAGAATATTATCCAAAACCAAAATCAGTCTGGAATTGAGCCATTCGGCAAAATTGCAGTACTTTCGATTCTTCTCTTCGAATGATCTGAAGTCAGCCTTTCCGGGAATTAGAATTGGAACCGATGGCTCGATTTCATTTCCATATTCATCAAAGACATACGGTTCATGCGGGGCAGGAATATGTGCAAAAACAAATTTCGGCTTATCTGTTTCTGGTAGCTTACCAAGATTATTCAGGGTGAAGGTTATGGTTTCACGACGGGAATCATAATGATACGAATATATTTTCGACAATATTTTGGAAGCTGGTGTCATGTCGAGAACCAGACTTTCAAAATCGGTGAGTCTTGTCTGATCAGATGATAAAAACAGGTCGCTATTTTTAAGTTCGGTATCCCAGTAGCCGGTCGCGAAGGCGACCGTTGTGTAGCCAATATCTTTTAATAATTTTGAGACCTGATTGTTTTTAATCATATTTACCAGCGGAATAACATTGGCCGAACTTTTGCCCATTTGATTAGCGATTTTGTCGATATAGGTCATATTTAAGGATGATGGTAGCGAAGTCGTCGTCTGCGAATAGTTGGAGAGACTTTTGTTGGCAACAAAAAAGCCTTTGTTTTTGAGATAGTCGATAAAATTACTGTTGTTATAACCATACAGTTTATTTAAAACATCGGAGCGGCCGTAACCATCGGTGATGATATAATAAATATTCGGCAGGTTATCAGGGATAACAAGATCAGCAGAGGATAATAATTCTGTTTGATTTGTGCCGTTTGCCTTTTGCCCGGATAAATAAGTGCCGGTCGCTGTTATTATTGATGTCATTATCAGTACTATTGAAACAGTATTGAATATAAAATTTATCTTCTCCAAATTCTGTTTCATTTTTAAAACAAAAAATATCGATAGGACAAATAAAACAGATTCGACTGCAAAAAGGTATCTTTGCGGATGAGACCACATCAACGGTGTAATTATATCGCGCACCGGTCCAAAAAGAAAAGTCAGTATTAGTAATACCG
>JAUVBC010000268.1 GCA_030591405.1 Candidatus Zixiibacteriota bacterium | reverse complement strand
ATCGAGTCTGAGTTATTTCTTCCGCAGTCTTTCGGCGGCGGGGTCTTGCAATGAATCGGGAAAAGTTGTTGCCGAATCAAATATTGCCCAGCGAAGCTGTTCCATTGTCAGATTTTTTGCACCTTTTAGATTTGCACCCCGGATATCGGTATCAAGCAGGATAGCACTTTTGAAATTAGCACCGGTTAAATCGGCACCGGTCAGATCGACTGCGTAAAGATCGGCATCTTGTAGATTGACATCCAGCAGGATCGCGTTTTTCATATTCACCTGGCGAAGATTGGCACCTTTGAAATCTACTCCGGATAAATTGATTCCCTCAAAATTATAAGTTCGAAAATCTTTCTTTTTGGTCAGTTCAATATGATTAGCCGGAAGGCCAAAACCGGTCATTAGATCTTTGTCGTATAGTGCAAAAAACCAGTTCAAGGCAGTCTGCAGTTTTTCTTTCTCAAGGCCGACAACACCTCGCAGGTCAGTTGAAAACAGGTTAGCTCCGGTCAAATCGGCACCGGTCAGATCGGCATTTTGCAGATTAGCTCCGGAAAAATTGAATCCGGCAAGAGTTACACCGCGGAAATTTATCCCACTGAGATCATAACCGCTTAAATCATTGGCTTTAACTTTTTCGTTATGATCGGTCGGCAGATTAAGCGAATCCAATATTGCTCCGCCATATTGCGCATATAACCAGTTATCGGTTTTTCGCAGGGTCTGAATAGTCAAACCGGTAACATTGGTGAGGTTGGCACCGAGCAGATTGACACTATCAAGATAGACTCCGGTCAGATTGGCCCATTCAAGATTGGCACCAACCAGACTCGAACTGTTTAGCTTTGTTCCGGTTAAATTAGCACCTCTTAAATCGGCCGAATCAAGATTGTTATATTTCAAATTGGCGTAAGAAAAATCGGCGTTGACCAGAAAGGCCTGCCGTCCATTTGAATATGGGGCATATAAATCTTTTAGGTCTGCTCCGGTAACAGATGCTATCTCTTTGTTGTCCCCGGTCCAATTAATTGGTTTTTTGGAGATTTCGCCTTCAGAAAAATCTAAAAACAGGTTATAACCAAAAGCTCCGGCGATTTTGGGTGCGATGGTAAATGAGCTTTTTTCAAATTCCTGCGGAACAGATTGGATAACTCCAAATGAGACAATAAAAAATGGAATAAATATAGCCACCAGATAAACTAGCCGGAGGAATATATTGCTTCCCTTTAAATCTTTGCGTCGCAGGGTGCGGCGGGTAAGGAAATGGAAAAAGAATGCAAATAAAATTGCCAGAGTTATTATAAAAATATGAAATATCGAGAGGCCCCAATCGTGTCTGACCAAATATCTAAACCAGAACCAGGCCAGAGTTAGTGGTACTACCCAGCGGATGGTATAGGCCAAAAAGATATTTAAAAGCTTATGAAATAAAGATAATTCCTTTTTGAGCATTTTCAAATGAGGCGTCGCTAGATTATTAACATGCCATTTGAATATTTTCTTATCAATAGGAACATCGTCAGGAAAAATGGTCGGCAGTTCGGCTATTTTTTCCCAATTGCGCTGCAGGTTCATATTAAGGGCGATATGTAAGCCGAGAAGAACGGCCGGTAAAAGTCCAAAAAACCAGAAAGATGGTATATATAATTCCGGCACTAATGACGGCAAAAGATGTACCCGAGACAAGATATTGGCATCGGAGATCGCCAAAAGCATAATCCAGGAAAAATGCAGTACTACCAATGTGCCCCATAAAATATAGCGGGATTTTTTAGAATGCTTTTTGATTTTATCAAGGGTTTTAAATTGTTGAATATCTTCAGGTAATAAAGCGCCGGAAAGATCGGCTCCGGCCAGATATTCAGGCTTGATTCCTTCGGATTCGGATAAGTCGGCTTCGCGTAAATCGGCATTATACAGATAGGTATCCCAAATCTGGGCACTTCTCAGGTTGGCTTTATATAAATCGGCACCGCTTAAATCGGCATGATATATCTCTGCCCGGTTTCCCTTGCTTCCATCGGTTTCAAGCCAGATCTCATGATCCCTGAGAATATTGATAATATCATCAGGTTGCGGTTTCCAGCGGGTTTTGATGTTCTCAGAATTGCCAGTAGGATTCATTTATATATTCCGACTCATTTCTATCAATATTTTTATTCTTTTTCTATTAGATAGCAATAAACCGGTTTGAGTTTTCCTTTGTCAATTATTTTTATTGGATGGGGACATTTAAAATCTGTATAAAAGTAAACAGCGTCGCCCTAAGGCGACACTGTTATAGGCAAGGAAAAGGAATGTTCATCTTTACATACGCCATTTTAATATTTTTGTTTCAAAATGATTGAGAATCTGCAAAAAATTCATAAATCAGCCTGATTTGGTTAAATTAGAGTTACTTTTCAGGCCAAATCTATTTCCAATAGTCGGGTAATTCGGCGATTTATCTTGACAATTCTGACTATTTGTTTAATTTAATAATAAGCAAAGCAACGTTTGATTTAACATTACAATTAAATATTTTATTGAAGGTCATAAATTCTTCAATTTTCAATCATCTTTGAGACCTTTGGTGTTGGGCAGAGAAGCTTTAGATATAAATTCTGCAAAGGCACGAAAACCTATTGACGGCACTCACAAAATATTTTTTGCTGTTCAAAAGGTGCTGCAGGATAAGCGGTCGGCGAAAATAAACCGGCCGCTTTTTAATTAATATCCCAAATATCAAAATGATTTGAATAGTTGTCGATTTTGAAAAGAAAACAGCTATATTCTCTCCCATGCAAACGGCACTTCATATCTATGCTCTGGTTAATGAGTTAAAAGATATTCTGATAGGCGGCAAGTTTGTTTCCTCCGAGTTCTATAAAAAAGAGCGTGAGGCATATTTGCTGTTTAAGACAGCAAAAGGAACGGTTGCTCTTGGTTTGGCCTATCACCCGACCGGTTTTGGCGCTTTTGTGATACCGCGAAGCAAAATATCTGTCAAAACCAAGGAAAAACCGTGGCCGTTTTTTCAACCGGCGTTGGAATCTGAACTGATTTCAATTGAACAGATAAACCTTGATCGGATAATCAAAATAGATTTAAAAAATAAAAGCGACAATTATTCGATAATTGTCGAAGCTATCGGTCCCAATGGAAATCTTTTGCTTCTCGATAACAATAATAAAATTCTGGCGACTCTTCGGAACAAAAAATATGATGACAAGACTGAATATTTTCCTCCCCCCGCTCTTAAGAGATTAAATCCGTTTGATTTCAGTCCGCAGCAACTTGTCGATTCAATAAAAGAAAGTAATGAAGAAAAGCAGATTGAAATCGGATCATTTCTCAAAAACAGTTTTTTGGGACTTGATAAAAACCTTGCCAATGAAATCGCCGAGCGGGCCGACCTTGATTATGCGATGCCAGTCGATGAGATAACTGAAGCTGAAACGATTCGTCTGGGCGATATAATTTTATCGACGGTTCAACTGTTTGAGCGGTATGAACCGGGGTATAGTTATGAATCTCCGGCAGTGGCGCCGTTTAAGCTGCATCATTTATCAGGTGAACCGAACAAGTATAAAACTCTTTCGCTGGCTGTCTATGATATGATAAAAGGCCGCAAAGCTGTTAAGGCCGAACTTTCCGGAAAACAGAAAATTCTTGAGGCGATAAAAAAACATACAAAAAAGCAGAAAAGAAAAATCGCACTTGTCGAAAAGGATATCTCCTCTGCTGAAAAATTCGATAT
>JAUVBC010000206.1 GCA_030591405.1 Candidatus Zixiibacteriota bacterium | reverse complement strand
TTTAGTATTAATCATCGGCGATAGTACACTTATTTTAAATTAAATCAAAATTTTATTTGACATAATCAATTCAACGGCCTATATTATATATGTATTAACCGTTGAAAAAAACAGGCTAATATTAGTCTGCACCGATTTCGGTACCCACACGGTTATTTACAGGCATACATAATATTTAAAAGATTGACTGTTTGATAAACTGAAGGAGACTAATAATAAGAGTATAATAGTTAATTCATAAAACAGATTTTATTCGACCGAAAGTAACCTAAGTTGCTTTCAAGAATCTGTTTCCTCTGAATATTTCCATTTCGAATTAAAACCGAAATGGACTGGCAGTCCTGAGCACACCGCCAGTAGATTTTTTAGCAAGACATAAATAAATTATTTGGGTTGTAACGTTTTGAATTATATGCTACTCAGGCAACAAGTGATAGATAAATGCAAAATAAGTATGAATAATTTCGGCGTACTGAAAGAGAGCATCTCTCGTTTGGGCTGGAGGGGGGAGTAGTTTCAATCCGGCCAAGTCGGATTGAAACGCCCGGCGGGATACGTGCTCTCCCCGCCGGGCTTTTTTATTCTTTGACAAATTTCAGTTTTTGTATATATTAATGGCAGATATAGATGCAATTCTCACCGCCAAACCTCACATTCGGCAGCTATAAGTTGATTCTTTTCAGTTATTATGAAAAGAATTGCTTTAAACAAATCAAACGATTAAATCGTTAAGAAGAAGAGAAAAGAAGAACATCGGACAGCTTCCGGTAACAGACATTAACCTTTTGTTAGAGTGACAGTTAGAAACTTGGCGTGGCTCCCATTGATTATTAAATTTTAACATGCTATTTATACAAAAATCGGCATAAAGTTTGCGCAAAAGGGTTTGATGCCGATAATTTGCGACCGAAAGAAAAAATGATAAGGGATATGACAAAAATAATTATAGGTTTACTGATACTTACAGTCTTTTTGATTCTTCCAGCCGCTGCTGAGGTTTCTGGAAAAGTCTTACCGGATCGTGAGTCTATTTATAACGAATCGGTGAAAAAACCTGTCTCTAACGACTGTCCGATATTTCTAACAAAATTTTTCTCGCCGGAATCATTCAAATCGACTCAACAATCAGAAATCGCAGGTTTTTCAGATCTGCTTATTTCCGAGTCTGTTTCACCAGCAACATTTACCCAGCGAAGCTCCACTGTCGCCAGATTAACCGATGGCCAAACTGTGGTCGGCTGGACCGACGATCGTAATGGCAACAAAATGATTTTTATTCAGATATTTAATTCTGATGGGACTCGTTCCGGCTCGAACATTCTGGCGATCGGCCGCGAGGATCAAAATGATATTTCCGGCCCGCAAATTGTCTCCGATGGTTCTGGCGGTTTTTATCTCGGCTGGCGCGACGAAACCACCGGATCACTTTATGTCGCACGATTTAATGGCGATCTAACTCGCAATACCGAATTCAGAATAAGTAACCCGGCTCTCGGGTATGCCGGATTGTACGATCTTGCCTCATACCCCGGCGGAAAACTGGCTGCTGTCTGGGAACAGTTCTCGATAAAAAGCTCAATTAATTTTAGAATTTTTTCAAGCGCAGGTGCTCCTCTAACAGAAAATATTACAATCAATACCGATGACGGCAGTTCCACTTATCGGTCACCCTCGATTGCTGTTGAACCATCCGGTAATTTAGCCATAGCCTGGGAAGATTACCGTAATGGCAATGCCGATATTTATATGCAGTTTGTTAATTCCGATGGTTCACTATATGGCGCCAACCGGAGAATAATCGATTTTGATTATTTAATCTATGAGCAGTATCTGCCCGAGATCGTTTACTCGGTCACCGATGGCTATATAATTTCGTGGTTAGATAAACGAAGTGGGACCCAACGGGTTTTTCTGCAGCGGGTCACCCGTGCCGCCGGTCTGATTGGGGCAAATGTCAATATCTCCAATAATGCGGAAAACTTTACCGACTGGTATATTTCGATGGCGGTTAACTCATCCGGCAATCTGATGGTTGCGTGGGCATCGGTTGACGGTATCGATAAAATTTTATTGCAGGAGTTTTCGGCTGGCGTGATACCGGATGACACAATTATCACGGTCAGTGAATTTCCGTCCGGCTCCAAATGGGAAACAGCAATCAAATTTGACAACGCCGACAATCTGTATTGTACTTGGTCGGACTCACGACGAGGGAATTGGGATATAATGCTAAAGCAGTACAATTCCGACAGCTCTCCCCTGTCTGATGATGATATTATAGTTAATGATGATGCCGAAGGGGCGCATTCAACCCAGCTGGTGGTAAGCAGAGATTCATGGACCGATGGAAATATCATAGCCTTTGTTGATAAGCGTTATGACGAGGGTGATATATTCCTTCAACTATTTGATCAGAATCAGCAACAATTATTCGGCAACAATATAAAAATAAATTCTGATATTATTCCAGCATTGCAGAAAGAGCCCCACGTCGCTACAATAAGGTCGTTTGATGGCCAAGGCGTTGTTGTAACCTGGGTTGATAGCCGTGCTATTAATGGTTTAGCAGGCCAGCGAATCTTCGCGACTTATTGTGATTATCCTGACATTGGGCAACATACCATAATATCTGACACCAATAGTATTACTCCAAAAGCCGAGCCAAGAATAATAACTTCGACTTCATCAGGCTGGCCTCTTGTTGCTTGGGTTGATTACGAAAATGGCGACGGACAAATTTATGCGCGGAATATGAAAATGGTGAGTAATAATGATTTTAAATGGAGTGATATTCATTCCGTTTCTTTTTCTGATTCTGAATTTGATAATATCGACATTAACCTGATGGTCGAGGATTATTATTCATTGCCGGATACGAGTATCTTCACAATTGCATGGCTATCACGCGGGATTGAAAATGGTCCATCGGCGATTTTTGCAAAACATAGATCATCCACATTTGAGCTTGTAGAAAGATTTGGCTTTACCAGCGATCAAACCGGGCAATTAATTTCTCAAATCGCAGCAGTCTCAAATGCCAATGGTGATATTTATCTGCTCTGGGTCGGCGAAGGTTTGGCTGACTATCTCTATCTAACTGTATTTGATAGAACCGGAAACATCATTCATCCGACTTATGATATTACCGGCGGTATTGGTGGAATCAAAGAAGGAATTGATATTGCGGTTGACAGCCATGGCGCTGTTATTGCTACCTGGGTTGATGACCGTAATAGCCGCGATGAAGTGTTTTATCAGATATTTTATCCCGATATGACACCATCTGGAAGCAACAAACCTGCCTCGGCTACTGAACAAAGATATATGAAATCACCGACAGTTGCAATGGACGGCCAAAACGCAGTTATTGCCTGGGTTGACCCACGCGCCAATGGACACAACGTCTATAAGACCCAGATCGATTACAGCTCGACGGACATAGATGATACCGACCCTGATAATCTTCCGTCAGGATATATTCTTGAGCAGAATTATCCGAATCCGTTTAATCCGACGACATCGATACAGTTTGCGCTGCCGACAAAGAGCAATGTCAAACTTGAGGTCTTTAATCTGCTTGGTCAAAAAATAGCGATAATAACAGATGGGCAATTTGAAGCCGGAAGACATACGGTTAATTGGGATGGTACAAACTCATCCGGCGGACAGGTCGCCAGCGGGATTTATTTTTATCGATTAGAAGCGGACGGTTTCGAGCAGACCCTAAAAATGATTCTGCTGAAATAATATTAAATTGTCGAAACCGACCGGGATTTCGACCTGACTACGCTGTAATCATTATTTTATGAATAATACTTTTTTATAGACATACTCATTGCCGAGAATTTCCAGATGTTTAAAAATCGCAACTTCCTCTATTGATGCTGCAATACTATCGTCAATTACCGACGTCCTTGAATAAATTGTATAGGGTCCTGCCTCAAACTCGCCGTTCATCAATAATTCCATAAAATTGTTCAGTGTATCCAATAAAATTATCGTTACCCTTTGTGTATCCGTAATATTAAAAGTAAAACTCGGAACAGAATAACCCTGATCTGATTCATCAATTATGGCATAAATTGAGGGATGAAAAAAATGAGTGTTTTTTAAATAGTCATATAGAGAATCGATATTATTATGATTTAGTAAAGTGACAAACTTCTCTTTGGATATGAAATCAGTAGTAAATTCTGTCTTGTTTCGTTGTCTATCTAACTCAGGTTCTGAATATTGTTTTTTTAATGATATACAGCCTATTAATAATAAAAGTCCTGCAATGACGACAAATTTCATATTAAACCTTAAATAGAAATTAAGTTATATACATATCTATTATAAACAAATTGTTCTTTTTTGTTCCATTCAAAGAAATACTGCAATTTAACCCGACGTCGGATAAAACAGCGCCATAGCATCCTGCACAAAATGAGCGATAACACATGGCCAAAGCGATTTGGTTTTTATAAACAGAAGTGCGAACATGGCGCCATAAACTGTTATTAAAATAAATCCACCAACTCCCTGATAAGCATGCCCCGACCCAAAAGCAAGTGATGCAATAAACACCGGAGCTATCCAATTTTTAAATCGCCCGAATATTCTTATCCGTGTTAAGAGATAACCTCTGAATGCTGCCTCTTCGCAAATTCCGGCAGTCAATGATAAAAAGACCCAGATGATCCGTTCTGCCATCGTTTTTGGTAAAATAAGTTCAATCTCACTGGGAATTTCAAGATTCAAATAGGCCAGAAAAACCGATAGCAGGGTCAACAGAAGATTGGAGACAATTAAGAATGCAAGCGCCCAGGCAATATCGATAAACCTG
>JAUVBC010000137.1 GCA_030591405.1 Candidatus Zixiibacteriota bacterium | reverse complement strand
GAGCGTCCCGAAGTTTGGGATATACTCGAAGAGATTATTACCGATCATCCTATATTTTTGAATCGTGCCCCAACTCTTCACCGTCTTGGTATTCAGGCTTTTTATCCAAGATTGGTCGAGGGCAAGGCGATAAGATTGCATCCGCTAGTGTGTGCTGCTTTTAACGCTGACTTTGATGGTGATCAGATGGCTGTTCATATTCCTCTTTCATTTGAAGCGCAATTGGAGGCTCGCCTTTTAATGCTGGCAAGTAACAATCTTTTATTACCGTCTTCTGGACGACCGGTGGCGACACCTTCACAGGATATGGTAATCGGTTGCTACTATCTTTCAAAAATTCGCGCCGGTGCCAAAGGTGAAGGGATGATATTTTATTCCAAAGAAGAAGTATTGATAGCTCATTCCATGGACGCGGTTAGCCTTCATGCCCGGATCAAAGTTAGAATTGGTACCGAGCTTTTTGAGACGACCGCCGGACGAATAATATTGAATCAGATCTTTCCCGAAGAGATGGATTTCTTTAATGAAAGCGCCTCAAGAGGTAAGCTGGAGCAATTGGTGCTTGATAGCTATCGTAGTGCCGGTCCCGCAAAGACCGTTATATTTCTTGATAAACTTAAAAATTTGGGTTTTGAATATGCCACGCTGGCAGGATTAACGGTATCTATTGATGATCTGTTGATTCCGGAAGCCAAAAAGAAACTTGTCAACGACGGACAGAAGCGGGTAGATGCCATTTCCAAGAAATATGAAAAAGGCGTCATAACCAATGGTGAGAGATATAACCAGGTTATTGATATCTGGACCGGTATAACTTCTGAAGTTGCCACCGTTATGTTTGATAACCTGGCCAACGATCGTGATGGCTTTAATCCAGTATATATGATGGCTGATTCGGGTGCTCGCGGAAGTAAAGAGCAGATTCGTCAGTTGGCCGGTATGCGTGGTTTGATGGCCAAGCCCCAGAAAAAAATCACAGGTGGTGTTGGTGAAATTATTGAATCACCTATTATCTCTAATTTCAGGGAAGGGCTTTCTGTAATTGAGTATTTTATTTCGACTCACGGTGCCCGTAAAGGTTTGGCTGATACTGCTTTGAAAACGGCTGATGCCGGTTATCTAACCAGGCGTTTGGTTGATGTGGCACAAGATGTCATTATTAATGAAATTGATTGCGATACGATTCTTGGTATCCATCTTTCGTCGCTCAAAGAAGGTGAAGAGGTGATCGAATCGTTGTATGATCGTATTCTTGGTCGTGTTGCGCTTGAGGATGTTCTTGATCCAATCACCGATGAAATTATTGTTGAAGCCGGAGTGGAAATAATTGAAGAGTCGGCCCAACAGATAGAGGATGCTGGTGTTGATTCTGTCCATATTCGTTCGGTGCTGACTTGTGAATCAAAACGGGGTGTTTGCGCTAATTGTTATGGCCGAAATCTTGGATCGATGAAGATGGTTGAT
Source organism: Candidatus Zixiibacteriota bacterium (assembly GCA_030591405.1). Classification (GTDB taxonomy): domain Bacteria; phylum Zixibacteria; class MSB-5A5; order GN15; family PGXB01; genus JAAERC01. Next base: position 4,765 of record JAUVBC010000137.1, on the reverse strand, counting down.
ATTGGCGAGGCCGTTGGCGTCATAGCGGCTCAGTCTATCGGTGAGCCCGGAACTCAGTTGACGCTCCGAACATTCCATATTGGTGGAACGGCCGCAAGAATTGCCGAGCAGTCAAAAGTTGAGACCAAATATAAAGGTCAGGTTGAATTTGTAAGTGTCAAATCTATTGTTCGTGAAGATAAATCAGTGGTCATCACTGGCCGCGAGGGCGAAATTCATATTAAGGATGAGAAAAAACGAGTCCGTTCGAGAATGAAATTGCCTTATGGTTCAGTTTTGGTAGTAAAGGACAATCAGGAAGTTGAAATTGCTGACCCCATCTTTGAATGGGATCCATATTCGACCACAATTGTAACTGAATATGGCGGAAAAGTTAAATTCAATGATATTATTCCTGATGTTACTCTGCGCGAGGAGCTTGATGAAACGACAGGTTTGATCCAGCCGATTATTGTTGAGGAACGGGAGAAAATCTTATTCCCAACAATTATTATTCTCGATGCTAAAGGTAAAATACAGAATAGCTATCGAATTCCGACCGGAGCCAACCTGCTTGTCAGCGATGGACAAAAGATAGATGCTGGCTCATTTCTTGTCAGAATTCCCCGCGAAATCTCAAAGACGCGTGATATTACAGGCGGATTGCCTCGTGTGGCGGAACTATTTGAAGCCAGAAAACCGCATGATCCGGCTGTTATTTCGGAAGTTGACGGGATTATTGAGTTGGGTAAAATAGTTCGAGGTCAACAACAGATAATGGTTCACGGGGATGAAGGTGAGCCCAAAGAGTACCTTATTCCACATGGGCGCCATATGCATGTTCATAATGGTGATCGGGTGTATGCTGGTGACAGGATGTGTGAAGGATCGATTGTTCCTCATGATATTCTGAGAATTTCCGGTGTAAATGCCGTGCAGGAATACCTGGTGAATGAAATTCAGGAAGTTTACCGTTTGCAGGGCGTGAAAATAAATAACAAGCATATTGAAGTTATAGTGCGTCAAATGCTTCAAAAAGTTAAAGTTACCGAATCCGGCGATACCAATTTCTTAGAGGGTGAGCAGGTTGATCGTCTGAAATTTGCTGATGAAAATGCCCGCGTTATTGCCGAGGGTGGCGATCCGGCGACATTTGAACCGCTTCTTTTGGGTATTACCAAGTCTTCGTTGTCAACCGAAAGCTTTATTTCGGCGGCATCATTCCAGGAGACTACCTAGGTCTTGACCGAAGCGGAGATAAATGGCAAAATTGATCAATTGCAGGGCCTGAAAGAGAATGTGATTATAGGACATTTGATTCCAGCCGGAACCGGTATTGAGAAATATCATGAGTTCAAACTGCTGAATGAGGAAGATGAGGAAGCTAGTTTGGAAGCTGATAAAACAATGACAAATATTTTCCAAGAAAAAGCTTGACAATAAATGGAAAATAAATAACTTGAAGGGCTATTTGTTTTTAAGACATGTGGAACCTATTGTTAAGGAGTTACATTGCCGACTATTAGTCAACTGATACGAAAAGGCCGCAAGGTGAGGAAATCAAAAACCACTACGCCGGCTTTAAAGGGATGTCCCCAGAGGAGGGGAGTCTGTACGCGCGTCTATACTTCGACGCCGAAGAAACCGAATTCTGCTCTGCGCAAAGTTGCACGTGTCAGACTTACTAATAAGATGGAAGTGACTGCCTATATTCCTGGTGAAGGACACAATCTTCAGGAGCACTCAATTGTTCTTATTAGGGGCGGCCGTATCAAAGATCTTCCCGGTGTTCGGTATCATGTTATCCGAGGCACTATGGATACTTCTGGTGTCGCCGATAGAACTCAGAGCCGTTCCAAATATGGAACCAAGAAGCCAAAGAAGAAATAGAGAGGTTGGTTTAAATAAATGCCAAGAAGGAAAAAATTAAAAAAGCAGCAGTGGATCCCCGATACAAAATTCGGTGACAGACTGATTACGCAATTTATCAGCTATATGATAAAGAGGGGCAAAAAATCAGTTGCTGAGAGAAATCTTTATATGGCGCTTGACCTTATTGAGAAGAAATCGGGTCAGCCGGGTATTGAGATTTTTAATAAGGCATTGAATAATGTAAAACCGACTCTTGAGGTGAAATCTCGCCGGGTTGGCGGTGCAACCTATCAGGTCCCTCAGGAAGTGAAACCTGGTCGGAGGATCTCGCTGGCTATTAGATGGTTGATTGCATATTCGGTTGGCAGAAGCGAACATACGATGGCTCAGAAATTGGCGAGTGAATTTACTGCGGCGGCCAATAATGAGGGCGCTGCGATAAAGAAAAAAGAAGATACGCATAAGATGGCCGAAGCCAATAAGGCTTTTGCCCACTTTAGATGGTAGAAGAGAAGGCTGGAGGACTATTAACTAGGAGGAGCAGTTTTATTGCGGGCATTATTTAAGATATGATAGAGTGATCTCTAGGCTTGCCAACCGGCCCCTGCTGAATTTCCGGTTCGACGCCGACAGTCCCTTGTCAGTCGCCTGTTTTGATTGCGGAACTCAGTTAGGGTTTTTTTATGTCAGTTAAAAAAGATATACAGCTTGTCAGGAATATTGGCATCATGGCTCATATTGATGCCGGTAAGACGACTACGACCGAGCGTATTCTCTATTATACCGGAAAAACTCATCGTATTGGCGAAGTTGATGATGGTGCTGCCACGATGGACTGGATGGAGCAAGAGAAGGAGAGAGGTATTACCATTACCTCAGCGGCGACTACCTGCTATTGGCGCAAGCACGAAGTTAATATCATTGATACTCCCGGCCACGTAGATTTTACCATGGAAGTTGAAAGATCATTAAGAGTTTTGGATGGCGCATTGGCTATCTTTTGTGCTGTTGGCGGCGTTGAGCCACAATCGGAGACGGTTTGGTTTCAGGCCGACAAATATAAAGTCCCGAGAATTGCATATGTTAATAAGATGGATCGAATCGGTGCCGATTTTGATAGAACATTGGCGGACATGGATGAAAAACTAACATTAAGCCCGATCCCAATTCAGATTCCAGTTGGCAAGGAAGATACTTTTAGCGGCATCATTGATTTGATTAATATGAATTATAGAGTATATAATGATGACAATCAGGGAGCCACTTTCACCGAAAATCCTATTCCGGATGATATGTTGGAAATTGCGACTGCCGCCCGCGAACATTTACTGGAATCAATTTCTGACTACGATGATAAACTTCTCGAGAAATTCCTTAATAATGAAGAAATTGACACCACTGATATAATTCGGGCAATCAGGCAGGCAGTTATTAACTGTTCGCTGGTTCCGGTTTTGGTTGGTTCGTCATTAAAAAATAAAGGTATCCAAAGGCTTCTTGACGCTATTGTCGATTATTTGCCAGCACCAAGCGATCTTCCTCCTGTTAAAGGGGTTTCGCCTGATGGCAAAAAAGAATTACAAAGATCTCCTGACTCATCCGAACCACTGGCGGCATTAGCCTTTAAAATTGCTACCGATCCTCACGCTGGCAAACTTTGTTATGTAAGAGTATATTCCGGTGAAATAAAAACCGGTAGCTATATATATAACCCGACCTCCGGAATCAAAGAGAGAGTTGGACGGATATTAAGAATGCATTCCAATAAGCGGGCCGATGTTCCGGTTGCTTCGACCGGTGATATTGTCGCTATTATTGGCTTTAGAAAAACGACCACTGGCGATACCCTCTGCAGTGCCAAAGACCCAATAGTTCTGGAAGTGATGAAATTTCCGGAACCGGTTATTTTTGTTGCTATTGAGCCTAAATCCCAGGATGACCATGATAAACTGGCCGACTCGCTTCAAAAGCTTGAGGAAGAAGATCCGACCTTTATTGTAAAATTTAATGATGAAACCGGTCAGACAATTATTTCAGGGATGGGCGAATTGCATCTCGATATTTTAATTGATCGTTTGATCCGTGAATTTAATGTTCATGCCAATATCGGGAAACCATCGGTTGCTTATAAAGAAACTATTACCAAAACAGTTGAGGCTGAAGGAAAGTTCATTCGGCAATCTGGCGGTAAGGGTCAATATGGCCATGTTAAAGTTCGTCTTGAACCGGCTCAAAACGGAACCGTTTTCGGTTTTAAGAATGAAATTAAGAGAAATATGATCCCTCTTGAATTTATACCGGCTGTAGAAAAGGGCCTCAAAGATGCAATGACGACCGGAGTTATTGCCGGTTACCCGGTAACCGGGATTAAAACCTCATTATTCGATGGCTCTTATCATTCTGTTGATTCCTCCGAGATGGCTTATCAGGTGGCTGCTTCAATGGCTTTCAAAGATGGTATGAGGAAGGCAAGACCGGTAGTGCTCGAGCCGATAATGCGGGTTGAAGTGGTTTGTCAGGGTGACTATATGGGGAGCGTTGTTGGCGATTTGAATTTAAGACGTGGAAAAATAAATGGAATGGTGCCAAGGAATAAAATGCAGGCGATAACGGCTATGATGCCGTTGGCTGAGATGTTTGGTTATGCCACTTCATTGAGAAATTTGACTCAGGGTCGCGGTGCCTATACGATGCAGTTTTCCAGTTATTTACCGCTGCCTGAAGATGTTTCGGAAAAAATGTTTGCGAATATAATGTAGATTGAGATAGAGAAGGAGTTTGAAGACAATGGCGAAGGAGAAATTTGTCAGGAATAAGCCTCATGTTAATGTAGGCACAATCGGGCATGTTGATCATGGTAAGACAACCTTAACGGCGGCGATGACGATGATATTGAGTCGTAAAGGTCTCTCAG
>JAUVBC010000219.1 GCA_030591405.1 Candidatus Zixiibacteriota bacterium | reverse complement strand
TGATAACTATACTTAACTTAATGCTCAAAAAAAATGAACACTGGAACCCAAAAATCGCTTGACATTAAAGACAGTCGCTACCAATTGAATACGTCAATTCCAAAAATATAAATAAGTGTGTAATAAATTCCCACGCCGATAAACACAACTCCGGTTATTTTGCGGGCCCATTTTTCAATCGTTTTTAACTTGTTAAATATAACTCCCACAAGTCTTGAGCTAACAGCAATAACGAATGCAAACAGAATCACCGGAAGGGCGGTACCAATTCCATATACAGTTGGCATTACAATCGAGGACTGATGATCGACCGCCAGCGGTATTAGACTGCCAAAAAACAACGCCGCTGAGACCGGGCAAAAAGACAAGGCAAAAAGAAGACCGAGAAAACCGGCGCCCCAAATGCCAAAGCGTTCTACTTTTCCTTGCATTGAAGAACCAATCCCGCCGCCGGGAAAGCTGAATGAGATCAAATCTAAAAGAAATATACCCACTACAATCAGAATCGGTCCAAGAAATTTATTCATATGTTGCTGAAGAAACATCGCCAGTTCCGGAATCGAAAGAACACTGGCGACAATAAGTATCCCAAGGACAAGATAGGTTATCATCCGCCCCAGAGTATAGAGAAGACCAGCAGCAATAACTTTTCGCGGACTATCTACTCGCTGACCAATATATGTGATCGCGGCAATATTGGTGGCCATCGGGCAGGGAGATATTGATGTCAGGATTCCTAACCAGAGGGCCGATCCTAACGCAATTGAAAAGGGATCCATCAGCTTTCCTTTAGATAGTTATTTATTTCATCCCGGACGTACTTTATAAACTTTTCTTTGTCTCCCAAAAGTTGCCAGACTTTTTCCAGATTTTTCCATTGGACCTGTTTCCCAATCTCCATATCGCAGATCACAAGCGATTTCGTGTATAATTGATAATCTTTCGCGAAATGCTTATTTTCTTCTTCATCAATATTAATTGACTCGAATTTTAGTGTTCCGTTTTTTAATTCCTCGGCAAATCCATTTTCTATAGCTTCCCTGGAGTAGGCCTCAATTTTTTTACAGGAGACACACCGATAAGTAGTATGAAAATAGTATGCGATAACTTCCGGTTCAGTCTTTGTACTGTCGTTAGTATCTATCTCGGTGGTGTCCTTTGGTGCCGAAATTTCTGCCTCTTTACTTGTTTGGTTCTGTTCCACTGACTGGGCTCCAACTTCGGCAACCATACAAACGATTGTTAAAAAAGTTACTATTATTGTCAATTTGTGTTGCATCTGATTCGCTCCTAAAATTAATTCGCTCTTATTCGCTAAGATACTTTTTCAATGTTTCCAAAGATGGCACCCTGCCGACAACTTTCACCTGTCCGTCAACCACTAACGCCGGTGTCATCATCACCCCGTAAGAAGTGATCTTCTGAATGTCTTCGATCTTATCAATCTGACATTCCAGACCAAGTTCTTCGGCTGCTTTTCTGGATTCCTCTTCCAGTTTATGACATTTTGCACAGCCGGTTCCTAATATTTCGATTTTTTTCATATATTTTCTCCAATTTTAATATTCAAATTCTGCATATTTTTTATGATTTAAAATAGAAATCCATAAATTTTTCCCGAGATGGTTGCCATTACTATGACCAAAAATAAAAAAACAATTGTTTTTTTTGTTCCCATAATTGATCGTATAACCAGCATGTTAGGGAGACTTAACGCCGGGCCGGCAAGTAGCAATGCCAGCGCCGGACCCTTACCCATACCATTACCTATCAGGCCCTGAAGAATTGGCACCTCGGTCAGGGTCGCAAAATACATAAAAGCCCCGGCGACCGATGCGAAAAGGTTTGCCCCAAGTGAATTTCCACCGACTGAGTCGCTTATCCAATTGGCAGGGATTAAACCCTCAAATCCCGGACGTCCCAACAGGAGCCCGGCCACCAGCACTCCTCCAAATAACAACGGCAAAATCTGTTTTGCAAATCCCCATGTTTGTTCAAACCACTCGCCTGATTCATCAGTGCGGCGACTGATTATGATTGACAGGCCCACTACTGCCGCCGAAAATGCAAACAGCGGCTCATGCGGAAATATCAGCCCAACTATCGCGGCTGCCAACCCGGTTATTATAACCGGAATCTTTGGCAGCTTAAACCATAATATCAGCATCACGCCAAGTCCCAGTGAAGCAATACTGGTGATTATCCATTTATAGAAGTAAATTAGATACCAGACACCGGTTGTCTCAACAGGTTTTCCCCAGTTGGCGAAAACAAGAATAACAACCATTGCTGCAAAATAAACTGCGTTTTTCCAAAGAGGTCGATTTACTTCCTGTTCCGGCATGGCCATCTGGGTTTTGACTTTTTCTGTTTCTTCCTTGCGATAGATCAGGTGCATCAGTAAACCGATTATGATGCTGAAGACAATCGCTCCCACCGCTCGTGCTATTCCCAACTCAATTCCGAGAACACGGGCAGTAAGAACAATTGCGAGGACATTTATTGCCGGGCCAGAGTAGAGAAATGCTGTGGCCGGTCCAAGACCTGCACCCATTCGATAAATACCAGCAAAGAGTGGAAGTACCGTGCAGGAGCAAACGGCTAAAATAGTGCCTGACACTGATGCCACCCCATAAGAAAGCACTTTGTTCGCTTTGGCCCCAAGATATTTCATCACCGACGCCTGACTGACAAATACCGCGATAGCTCCGGCAATAAAAAAGGCCGGGATCAAACAAAGAATCACATGCTCCTGAGCGTACCATTTGGTCAGCGCCAATGCTTCTAATACCGCACCGCGCAATCTCCCGCTTTCAATCGGCAGATAGAAAAATATCAAAAAGATGCCAACTATCCAGGCTAGCGGCTTCCATTCTTTTTTCCAATTCATTTATGAACTCCCAATAAGTTTTTATAAACCCTTTACTTGGCGTATTGACCAAATACATAAATAAAAAAACCTTATTTTAAAACCTGTTTTGCCATTTTTGCATTGGTTTTCATCACATCTTCCACGCAACCAAAGAAATTTAAAATACATGGAACCTTAAGATGATACCAAACTTGCAACCCACGCTTTTCAAATTCGACGATGCCGGCATCCTTCATCACCGAAAGGTGTTTTGATACGGTCGATATATCTGCGCCGATCATATCCCGCAGTTCGCAAACACAATGTTCCCCTTTTGCAAGCTCATCAATTATAAAAAGTCTTGATGGATGTGCCATCGCTTTGATAATTTTGGCTCGGGCTTCGTATTGCTTTTTAATTTTATCATTCATGTTTTCATTATACCCTTATCGGTTTTGTTAGTTGGCAAAATAACCAAATAATTTAAGATGTCAAGATTTTTTTTTAAGTCGTTGATTATAATTCGCGTTGGATTGTTGGCCACTCAAATAGGTCATCGCAAAACCGAACGGCAATAAACGTTTCACCACTGGTGCTATCATTTGGCTAAGATAAAATCTCTAATAAGCCGATACCTGTAATTATGAAGCTTTTTAAAAAAATAATTCTGCTATCGGTAGGCATTATTTGTCTTACTTCAATAACCGGCCAAATTATTTATAAATCGGGATCTGGTTCCCCTCTTGCCAAAACTACACATAATCAGATTTTATGCGGAAAATGACACAATTATTCGGCGGGAAGCCAGGCCGGCAATGGACAATCACCTGTTAATGACGATTGCCTGGAATGTCACAATTATGAAAATCTGGTGTTTTCAATATCTCCGTTGAATTTTCATGACAATGAAAAAAAACCGTGTCAAAATTGCCATTCATTTCATAATACACAACAAATTAACGCTATAAATAAGACGTTTAGTTTTAAATTTAAAGATGATAATCTCAAGTCTCATTGTGTCACCTGTCATAAACAAGAGGTAATTTTGGAAGATCTATCCGAGGGACACAAAAGGGCATTTTCAATATATCACACTGATGAAACTTATTTATCAAAATTTTCGATATCAAATGCCTGCCAAATTTGCCATTTATCAACTTATCTGGAGGGAAATCCTTCACTAACTAATAGCGGCAGTGACGAATACCCAGCCCCACCAAGATTTAACCAGCACGCCAGTCACCCGGTCGGTATCCAATATCAAGCCAATACTGAGTCCAGATCCAGAAAACTCAAGAATATTTCTGATACAAGAATTAATTTAATAGATGGGCGAATTGAATGTGTGACATGTCATCAAATGGGTTCATCGAGCGATAATCTCATTTCTGATTATACTAATCCTAATGAACTTTGCCTCGGTTGCCATCTGACCGATTATCAGAACCAATCCGCTTTTGCCGATAAATAGACCGCGCTATCATTCAAATTCATAAAAAATCAAATAAATAGTGCCCTTTTGCATTTTTTTTGCTTATTTCGGACAAATATGATAAATTTAGTTATATTTCTCTTGACATTTCTTATCGGGGAGATATATTTGTGACATGATTGTGACAAGAATAAGGATATATATAGATCACGTTACTGCATAATTATACTATTTTACTAATGAATATGAT
>JAUVBC010000013.1 GCA_030591405.1 Candidatus Zixiibacteriota bacterium | reverse complement strand
ATTGGTACGATTCTGCATCGTCGCGGTGGGATAATAATGTCCGCGATAAGGCGTTTGGACAGGAAGAGCTCAACCTTCCCTTAACCTCTGGAAGCGATCCTCATAATATAATTGAGCGATCTAATGGCGGTGCCAATTCTGATTCTTATGAAACCAAAGCTGATTTCAAAATTATTGATGGTGTTTCATATTCTAAGGTCGGCGGAGTCTGGATGGATGTCAGTGGTCCTTTGGCCGGAATCATAACATCAGATGGTTCCGAGGATTTCACCGATCGCCACGAAAAGAAAAGTGTCAGAAATACAGAAATTGATATAGCTGCCCTAAAAGCCAGCGGATACTATCCGTCCAATGGCGTTATCTATGTTTCCGACCAACGCGCTGTTGCCTCCAATTTAATGAATGGTCTCACTCTGGCCAATGGCGCTGATATCGGAAATGATGGGCTTGGTATGACTCTGGTCAGCGAAAACCCGGTTTATGTGGAAGGCGATTTTAATACAACCACCAAACAACCGGCCTCAGTAATAGCCGATGCATGTACCTTTTTATCCAACGACTGGAAGCCTACAAATAAGGCAAATTCAGCTAATACCAATTATACATCACGTCCTGTCACTGGCAAAACGGAAGTAAATCTTTCATTTATAACCGGTGACTTGGAACCAACCTCATCAAATTATGGTGGTGGGGTTGAAAATCTGCCTCGTTTTCTTGAAAATTGGAACGGTAAGGAATTTAAACTTAGCGGTTCAATGATTTGTATGTGGAAATCGGAACAGGCAAAGGGAACTTATCAATATAAAGGAAATCCGGGATACTATTCAGCACCTACCCGTAATTGGGGTTATGATCATGATCTGGATGACCCTAATAAGCTTCCCCCGGAAACACCATTGGTACGTACTTTCCAGAGAGTTGGTTGGAGACAGGAAAGTCTGGAATATTCGACTGCAACATTATAAATGGAATAAGAAACAGAATTATTTCTAATTATAACCAAGGAATATGGAGATGAAAATAATCAGAAAAATCAGAAACTCTCAAGGCTCGGTGACATTCATCGCCGTCATGATGATGGTCATGCTGACCATGATCGGCGTGGCGGCGGTTAAACTGGCCAACGATGAGATAAATATCGCCGGTAATCAGATGAATGAAACGCTGGCCTTCTATGCCGCCGAATCTGGACTGGAAAAAGCTTCGGCTGCTATACAGACCTATTATGAGGAAAATGGCGGGCCGCCCACGACATTCCCGGCTGGCAATGAACAACTAACCGATGCAACTTCGGCCTATGTTGCCGGAGTCGATGGTGCCGCAGAAATGCGCAAACTCAGCCAGGGATCTCTGGCCGGACTAAATGGGCTGGTGCAGACCTACACCATTAAATCAATAGGCACCTCGCTTATTGACGCCGGTCAGGTGACTCTAACGCAGTCATTTGAAGTTGCGTTGGTTCCTTTATTTCAATTTGCCGTGTTCTATGAAAACGATCTTGAAATCGCACCGGGACCGGATATGATTCTAAACGGTCGCGTCCATACCAATAGCAATCTTTGGCTGCAGGCGGGAAGCAATTTATATATCGATAGTTATGTTACTGCCGCGGGAGATATTCTTCATGGCCGCAAAGGGGCCGGCGGCGTATCGACCGGTGATGTCTTTATAAAAGATAATTCAGGCACATATCAAAATATGAAAAATGATGATAACTCATTTTTATCGTCAGCATCCGCAAATTGGTATGATTCCGCCTCAGCCAGATGGGGTGGAAAGGTTCAGGACGCGGCCTTTGGTCAGGAAGCATTAAATTTGCCACTCACTAACGAAGGTGATCCGCATAAGTTGATCGAGCGGGCATCGGGCAATGCTGATTCCTATGAAAATGTGGCTGAAATGAAAATAATTGACGGGTCGGTTCAGGTCAAAATTGGAGCTGTCTGGACAACGGTTAACGCCTTTCTTCCCGCCGGAGCTGTTACCTCGACTACATTTTATGACGGCCGTGAGGGAAATAATGTTAATGCAACCGAAATTGATGTCGCAAAATTATCCAGTAGTTCCTATTTTCCCTCCAATGGCGTAATCTATTTTTCAGATTCGCGGTCAGGCTTTAATGCCAGCCGACTGGTGAATGGTGCAGCTATAGGCAAACCGCTATCGTTTTATAGCGAAAATCCGATTTATGTTCAGGGCGATTTTAATTCTATCAATAAACAGCCGGCATCTATTGCCGGGGATGCGGTTACATTTCTCTCAAACAGTTGGGATGATGCCTTCTCCACATTGGATAAAAACCAGCGTAAAGCAACCAAAACCACGGTAAACGCCGCCATTATGACCGGAAATACCAACACAACAAGCACCGACTATAACGGGGGACTCGAAAACCTTCCCCGATTCCTGGAGGAATGGTCAGGCATTGATTTTACATATTCCGGGTCATTTGTTAATCTTTGGAACTCATTGCAGGCGACAGGGACATGGGGCGACTCGTATTATTCCCCGCCAAATCGGGTCTGGTCGTATGATACTGACTTTGATGATCCAAGCAAATTGCCACCGATGTCACCAACTATTCAGATATTCCAAAGGACCGGCTGGAACCAGGAAAATGTCGGTTACACCCAGGCAGCGGCAAGCACCATTGATTAAATCAATTAGATTTTCGCTGAGACACTAAAATTAAAAGCCCCGGTTCAACCCGGGGCTTTTAATTTGTACTTATGAAAATAAATAATCTCTAACGGCCGCTTAAGGATTTCACATACCCGGTATAAACCGAAGTTCCCAGGTGCCTGTTATTCTCGGCTTCGCCCCGGCTTTGAGTTCCGAAAAAGTAATCTTTCAGGTCAAGTTTAAAACCTATCTGATAATATTTATCATTGTTATAATTGGCATAAATTTTAATATTTGGTTTGACCTGCCAGTTTATCCCATAATTATATTTGGCATCAGACAGACTCTGATTTGAAAACAGAGACATCTCAATGGAAAAGAAAATTTTCTTATTTATGGTATTATACGATACCGAATAAAGCTTCTTTAAATCAGTTTTTTCACCATCTGCTTCACTTCGATTCAGATTCGAATAAACAGCCGCCAATCTGAATTGCGGATGATTGCTGTATATAAAACCGATATTCCAAAAATGCCGCTTATTCAAATACTCAAACCCATCTTTGATATAACGATATGATCCACCCACATACAGTCCGCGCCCAACCCCGATACCGGCACCATAAATATATTCATTATATTGACCGCCTTCGAAATTTTCAACAGACCGATAAGATATACCAATTCCATCGCCGCTCATGGCACTGCCCCAGTCACTGGTAAAATCGCCATCGTAGAATGTGGCAATATACTGAATGTTTAAGTTTTTATTTAAACCTAATCCAGCCGGGTTGATCCAGATCGCCTCGGGACCGGATACTGCCGAGGCAAAGCGATGATAATAAACGGTTTCCGGCTCTATTCTTATTCCGCCAAAAAGATTTGATGCAGATAATAACATTACTGCCAGCGCCATACATCCGAAGCATGTTCGTTTTAAAGTATTAATCATTTCGTTCTCAATTTCCCCTGACACTAATATTTCCTTCGCCGCGAATCGACATCCTTATTTTCTGACCACCTGCTCCCGTCTCAAAATCAAGCCGACTATTTTCGACCAGCATCGGTTTAATTTCCAACCCCTCGACATCTATTTCACCATTATTATCGACGCGTAGCGAAAATTCAGCTGCAAGGGATTTGGGAACAAAAATTTTAATATCTTCATTGGTATTTCGGACGGTTAGCCCGGCATTGTTGATACTGTTAATTCTGAGATTAATAGGGCTATAACTTCCTAAAATTCGGCTTCTTTCTGAAACTAAGGTCAGATCACTTAGTCTGATTCGTCCAAAACTGTTTTTTATGTCAAAAACACCCGATAGATTTTCGCCGGTTATACCGCCATTTTCATTTACTATAGAGGCCAGTTGTCCGGAGGTAATAACATCAGTCACTTTGATATCGGCATGGCTGGTAGTCAGGTTTATTTCGCCGGATATATTACTGGCAATAATGTCCTGATTTGACGTCGCCAAATATAGAAGCTCTGTAATATTTTCGACCTCGGCCCTTCCAAAAGAAGATTTATTTTCCACTACCTTAAATGGTCCGCTTATATTCAAATCAAAGTATTGGGCATCGATGAAAATTTTAGAATCTATCGGAATTTGTAACTCGCCATTAATAACTCCGGAATTATCAGTTCCCGACCACGGTGCGGGATTAGGTGCCTGAAGCAGGATATTTATACCATCGGAAGTTTCCTCCAAAGCGACATTTATAACCTTGGCATATTCAATCGCCTCCGATTGACTGGTAGCTTTAAGCATTTTAATAAAAGAAAAAGTGGCCTGGTTGGATTCGGTTGCCAAAATTACTAGCTTGCCGGATAGATTCTCAGCCGAGCTGATTGATATATTTTTCTCAGACGGCACTGGTGCAGACAATTTCATTTCGTTGGTTCCAAATCGACCTTTTCCTATTTTTTTAACCTCTTCTGCCCCCACTATATGCGTAAATACTAATATCAATAATGCGGCTGCCATATATTTTATATTTTTCATAATCAACTCGTCTTTATTTATAAAATTCCTTCATTATTATCGATCCGGCCACGGCTACATTGAGAGAATCAACTTTTTCCTCATGGTTTATCTTTATCTTTATATCGGCCTTTGACAAAATATATTCTGATATTCCTTCCGCTTCTGAACCAAGAGCCAAAACGATCCGAGAATAGTTTTTAATATTGATCTTCTTTGAGTTAATATCTATTCCCCTTGTATCGGCAACAATTAATTTAAACCGGTCATACTTTTTAAAACGCAATATCTCCTCGACAGTTGCTGTTATTATTGGAAATCCAAAAATAGCTCCTACCGATGATCTCACCACTTTTGGATTAAACGGATCGACCGAATTATTGGTCAAAATTGCCGCATCAAAACCAAAGGCGAGCGCCGAGCGCAACAGCGTTCCAGCATTGCCCGGATCAGAGATGCTATCCAAAAGCAGCAGTTTACGAAATTTTTTAAAGCCAATACCGGGCTTAAGCTGAGGAATATTAAAAAGACCCAGAACACCCTGACTCGTGTCTGCGTCGGAAATGGAAATAATATCCTTGGCTGATATTTTGCTTAAAGATACTTTTTCCTTCTCAAATTCTTTTACCAGCCAGCGTCCACGATCAGTTAATAACGATTCGGTATAAAATAATTTTATTGGTAAAAATTTATTTTTAAGCGATTCCTCAAGAAGCCTGATTCCTTCGGCAACAAATCGCTTTTCAAACTTTCGCCCTTTTTTCGTTTGTAACGATTTGATTCTCTTTTTTTCAGCCTGAGTAATCGTTATAATACTCCTTGATTTTAAAATCGACTAACTCTTAATTGTATAAAACAATTAGCAATGTAAGTTGGCAAGTGAAAACTGTAATACTGTTACTTTTCGTCATAATATTTTTGACGGCGACATCAATGGCCGGATCAACTTCGGTTCAAATCGGATGGGATGGTTCGCAATATAATCCTCCTGATGAACGAATCAAAATCGGTTTGGCCCTCTCCGGTGGCGGTGCCCGCGGTTTATCTCAGATTGGCATCCTGAAAGCTTTTGAAGAAGGCTATCTTCAAATCGGCGCTATTGCCGGAACATCGATTGGCGGAATTATCGGCGGATTATATTCATCCGGTTATTCGGCCGACAGCATTGAACAAATAGTTAAATCAATAAATTTCTCTGAACTGTTTTCAAATCGGCCGCAGCGAAATTCTATGTTTCTGACCCAGCGCTCGGAAAAAGAGCGGTATCTTCTTTCAATCAGATTCGACCGATTTAAGCCATATTTCCCGCAAGCATTCACGGCCGGACAAAAACTGACAGATTTACTTTCAATGCTGACTCTACGACCAAATTATATTTCAGGTGGTGATTTCAAAAAACTGAAATATCCTTTCTGTTCGGTCACAACTGATATTATCACCGGAGAACAGGTCAATCTAACCAGCGGTTATCTGGCTGATGCTATCCGGGCCACAATGGCCTTCCCACTCGCTTTTACCGGAGTGGAAGTAGGCAACAGACTACTGATGGATGGCGGTATTGTGAATCCTATTCCGGTTTCGGCTATTCCGAATGATAACAATGATCTCAATCTTATTGTTGCCGTTAATACGACCAGCGATCTGTTGGAAAAAGAGGCTATATCCGATCCAATAGATATTGCCAATCAGGTGACAACTATCATGCAAAACGATAATATAATTGATGGAATTAAATTGGCTGATCTGGTGATAACCCCGGAAATAAACGGCTATCATTCTAATGATTTTAATTTTGTTGCAGAATTAATTGACCTTGGTTATCTGGCCGGGAAAAAATCAATTGATGAGATAAAAATGAAATTGAATGAAACCAACCATTCAGATTCCATCTTCATAACTAATATCCATTTTACAAAAAAAATAACGCCAGAATACACGACTCATTTTCCTATTCAAGAGAATACAATCATCTCAAAAAACTCACTACGAAATATCGCCAGCCAGCTTTATCAAAATAATAATCTTCTTTCGATTTCAATTGACGCTATCCCAAACGATTCAAGTGTTAATCAGTATCCGACCTACAATCTAAAAATAAATATTCAATCGATACCTGAGCTGAGGATTTTGAATTTGGAGATTACCGGGAATAATATTATCAAAGACAGTATTATTGAATCAATCATAAATTATTACGACGATGAAAAATCGGGATTTGTTCTTAAGAAAATTTCTGACAGTCTAAATTTATTATATAAATCCAAGGGGTTTGATCTGGCTCATGTCCGACATATTGATTATTCCGAGCAACGACAATCACTATCGATAATAATTGATGAGGCAATAATTGAAAAAATAAATGTCTCGGGCAATAAAAGAACCAAAGACTGGCTGATAAAAACATCATTTCCAGCTCGCGAGGGAAAAGTTTTCAACTCACGTGACGTCTCCCGTGGTATCACCAACATCTATGGAACAGATCTGTTTGACCGGGTTACCATTAATATTGTTCCGGGCGAAACCGGTGCCATTGTTAATATGGCTGTGGAGGAAAAAAAATATTCGCAAATCAGACTCGGCTGGCACTGGCACGACGAGTACAGGAGTGAACAGTTTATTGAACTGCTGGACGATAATCTATTCGGAACCGGACAGGAATTTCTTGTGCATGCTCAATATGCTCCACGCCAACAAAAGTATGAAATTTCTTTAAAGGCCGATCGCTTTTTCTCAACTTATTTTACCTATCAAATAAAAACCTATTACAATATTCTGCAAAAATATTACTATAATGAAAATGGCAATTCACTCAGTGATGTTCGGGAAAGTCGTCGTGGGATCGAATTTATTCTGGGTCAGCAGATTGCACGATTCGGGACAGTCTCCGGCGAAATTCGATGGGAAGATATCGAAAACAAATCTTTTCCAGACGGATTTCATAACAAGATAAAACTGCGGACAGCAACTATCCGATCGCAGGTCGAAACGATCGACAAATATCCGTTTCCGACCAGAGGGAAAAAGCATACTTTTTACATTGAATTCGCCGCCGAAATTCTTGGCGGGGAAACCAAATATACCAAAGGTTTCAGCTCAGTCGAATCATATTTCCCTATTACCCAAAATATTAATTTCCATCCCAAATTTTCTATCGGCTGGACAGTCACCGAGAATAATAGTATTCCTGCTTCAGAAAGGTTTTTTATGGGTGGGCGATATTCCTTTCACGGACTAAAAATTGATCAATTAACCGGTGCCAAAATGATCCTGGGCAATATTGAGCTAAGATTTAAACTGCCACATCGCTTGTATCTGAGCGGTTCTTATGATTTTGGTGAAGTTTACAAATCGATTGATCAGATCAAATTTCAAAACCTGCGACTCGGTTATGGCGTCTCTCTGGCCTATGATTCCCCGCTCGGTCCGATTGATATTGCGTACGGTAAGACAGTGAGCCAGAATGATCAGCTCTATGTTAATATCGGTTTACGCTTTTAAAAAAATGGGACCGAAAATTCGATCCCATTTTATTTACTATAATATTTTTTATTTTAGGGACAGCTTGGTGCCGGGCCGCCTTTATATTTGAAATTAATCAAATAGACAACATCCAGAATATTAATACTTCCGCTGCTATCAACATCTGCTCCGGTAATTGGAATTGGTGCCGGGCCCGATTTATATTTATAATTGACTATAAAAACAACGTCAAGAATATTAACACTTCCGTCACCAGTTGCATCACCGCAAATATAAGGCTGACTTTCGCCGCTAACAACCTGATAAAAAGTCGAATCATTCCGCACATTTTCATCTGATGCGAGGACCGTATATGTTGTTATGTCATATACCAACCCAAGTTCCGGATCAGGAACCCAGTTATTAAAATAGGCCCTGAGAGTACTGCCTCCAGCGTTATCATTTACCGATTTTTGATCGCTGAAAACGCTAATACCATCCAAATCAATATTTATGAAAACATCAAAAGCTTGCGAAGTTGTCCGATAGTTTTGAACCAGAACGACCGGTTGAATCGGTACTCCGGCGGCAACCTCCGCTGGCAAATCAACTTCTGCGGCACCAACATCAGGTGCGGTCGGATCTCCCAATGAATACAATCTGCCGTCAAAACATCCAAAATAAATTGAGCCATTACCGGCAATCGTTACTGATGATTCAATGCCATCAGGGAGCGGATAAGTCCATCTGATTGAGCCATCAGGGTTAAAAGCATACATGGTCGAGTCTCTCGAGCCAATATAAACAGTGCCATCAGCACCAACAGCAGGTGAGGCATCAATAATACCACCGGTTTTATAAGACCATTTTAAAATTCCCTCGGTCCCACCATCGGTAACCGCATAAAAAGTCGAATCATATGAACCAAAATATATCGTTCCGTCCGGTCCAATTGCCGGTGAGGATTCAACACCATCGCCGGTTGGGAACTGCCATTTAAGACTGCCGTCAGGATTAACCGCATAAAAGGAATTACCGACAATTTGAAGTTCGCCCTGCATCGCAGCTCCATAAGGATCGACGCCGACATAAATGGTTCCATCCTCGGCAATCGCAGGCGAGGCATCAACAAGGTGACCATCATAGAATGTGCCAAAAGGATGTTTCCAATTGACAGTATGGTCGGGTCCATTATCGGTAATATTGTAAAGATTATGGTCTTTTGAACCAACAACTATATCACCATCATAGTTAAGAGCCGGAGATGAAAAAACGCACCAGCCGGTTCGTTCTTCCCATTTGATTTCGCCAGCCGGATTAAAGGCGTACAATCTAAAATTCAAAAAACCCATATAGGCATCACCATTATCAAGGACCAATGGAGAACTCATTCCTTCCCAACTGAGCTGATTTTGAACTCTTACTTTGGCATAAGTTCCTGAATCCTCTAGGACATAATAGCTATGATCTATAGAACAAAAGTGAATGGCACTATCGGGACCGATCGCCGGAGAGGA
Source organism: Candidatus Zixiibacteriota bacterium (assembly GCA_030591405.1). Taxonomy (GTDB): domain Bacteria; phylum Zixibacteria; class MSB-5A5; order GN15; family PGXB01; genus JAAERC01. The sequence goes on along the minus strand of JAUVBC010000013.1, from coordinate 5,221 downwards.
GAAAACAGCATCACCGGTTTTGAATTTCCATTTCAGACTACCATCCGGATTGATAGCATACAACGCCGAATCAGTGGCGTGAGTTGCCCAACCTGATCCAACATATATGGTTCCGTCCGGGCCAATTGTTGGCGAACCGGCAACCCCGTCATTGGTTTGAAAGCTCCAATCCTGTGTCGGTGTAACAGGCCCGGTATAAGGAGATAATCCGGTGTTTTGTTTATTTTGCCTGAATTTCGGCCAGGGACTGATTTCTCCATGACCCTGAACAGGCACTAAAAATATCACAAAAATTACCAAAATGGTAAACGAAAGTAATTTTCTCATAATTTTCCTCCATGTTCGTGTTTAGATTCACTATACAAATACGTTTCACATTTCAATTTCTTTTGAACAAATCATTAAATTCTTCACTGATACTATACTTTTACGTAGACTAATTATATCTACTTTTAATATTATAAAATCGAAATAATAGCCTTCAGGATGTTAAATCAATTTCAATGAAATTGGGATCATCACCGATTTTTATAATCACAACTGCAAATTGAGATATTATTTTAAATCAGCAACATCGCTTATAGAAATATTTAATTATCTGAGATATAAATTATTTTCATTCTACAAAAACGATGAAAATTCTCACTAAAAGCATCATTATCCAGTATCATAGACAGATATTGCAGATATTACTTGACAAAACGGTGTATTACCTATATATTGGATTGTAGATAAATTAAAACCTTCACAGTATTTAATTATCTATCCCACCCCACACCAAAAGCGCCTGATATGGTTTGCCAAAAATAAATCCTCACGTTTTTGTGACTTATAAATGACCAGACTATTATAGCAACCTAAACTCCACCTAATACTTTCACCATTTACTGTCAACTTTAAACATGGAGGAGTAAGCCTATGGGACCTTAGGGTCGCTCTGTTAACTCTGTGCGATAAATGGATATAATACATTATGGTTAGATAGATATTATCCGGTTATTCGCAAGGCTGTTTCCCTTATAAAAAATGGCAAGGAGATGGAACATCGTTGTTCCGGATTGGGGGGAATTCTTTACACACGCTGACCCTTCAACTGGCCAAATAAACAGGGAAACAGCTGAAAATTGTATATCCCAGGCACAAAAAACCTGAGGATATCTAAAATATCCGCAATACAAAACCCCGGCCTAATCTCAGTCCGGGGTTTAAGTTATCCCATTGGGTATAGGCTCAAAACCATATTTTTTCTTTCCAAATCGCCCATCGCCACGACAAAAGATGTCCCAAAACTGAACATTTGTATTTTTAATCTATTGTCACTCAACAATATACAAACTCAACGCCAAATCTTCTTTTGGTCGGCACCCCGCTTGCAAATTCCCTTTGTGTAAAGCAATTGGAACACAAACGAAAGGATGGGTAGCGGCCATGAAAGTGAAATTTACGCTCACAATGGATGACCTCGACGTCGATGGACGACAAATTGATACTGTCATTCTTGATTGGGAAAGTGAAATGGAGCATGAGGAATTACTCACCATTTCCCACAACTGGATAGCATCACAAAATTTCCTAACGCAACGCATGACCGGACTCAATTGTGTCGGTGAATCATCATTAACCATTGAACCTGTTGATGAATTTTAGGAATCATTATGATCATTGATATTTTACAGCAAGCAGCTTCGCAGATCAACGAGCCCTCCGGGCTTATTGATATCGGCCGCCAATTTATCGAAGAAAGATTTGGTACTGCCGGTATCATCGCTGCCGCACTACTGCTGGTAAGCATTGTTGGTCTTATACTTGGTAAAGTAACCAAACTATCATTCAACCTGGTTCGTTTTGTTGTAATACCCTCGGTCGCTATAACATTTATTGCCACTTATTTTTTACCTTATTCATTTGTTTATATACTGCCGGTAACGGTGGCATTTTTCTCTGTTGTCTTAATGGTCAAAGGATAATCCAAAGATGAAAATTGCGCATGATATAGATAATCTCCCGATTAAATCCAGCGATCGGTTAAACTTTGCGCCTCTTCTACCTCTCATCAATGCGTCCAAACGAAATGCCGAAATTCTTTTTTTTACCAATAAACTTGCTAATCTAATGGAACTTGAAACAGTAAGGCAACTGCTTGACTTGATCCCGGGAAAAGCATCTCTGGTTCTCGGACGGCCCAAAGCTGACATCTACCTTGGAGTATAATATGTCATCAGAATCAAATTCTCAGAAAAAGTATCAGGCCAAAAAGAGGTCATCAAAAAAAGCCGAAAAAGCTGCCAAAACACCGGCTGCAAATCCGTTCAAAAATGAAACCTCACTCGATAATGACAAAATTTTTATTGAATGTCCCGGCGCAACCATTTATGAACCGGGAACACGTAATATAATCGCTGGTGTCCGTTTTTACGATGAGCAGGAACCATCCAAAGGATATGAAATTGTTGCCAATCCTGTCTACGCACCGGAACATCGCGGCCGCCGTCTGGTCAGGAAAAAGGATGTTAATTGTCTTCGCCGCTGTCAAGCTTGCCAGGATTTAACGGTTAGAATGGTCCGTCGGGAAGGCCCCGATTTTTATATTCCCAACCCGAAACATCCGAAAAAAAGGCAACTTCGTTCAATTGATAGAAACTGGTAGTTTTTTCAAAAAATAACAGTCTCACTTTTCCATAACTTTCTGCTATCTAATAAGATATAAATTTATTTTATCTTGCTGAATACTTAAAAATTGGTTATATTTAGTTGTATGAAAACGGCTAAATTTATAAACTCCAAAAAGTCGGCGACCCGGCTGGGACCGCTACTAAACAGCATTTTGACTCGGATGGGTCTGGGTCATTCGCTTGATGGTTGGAGAATGGTTAACTTATGGCCCGAAATTGTTGGGGATAAGATCGCCGACGTATCAAAGGCAATCAGATATGAAAATGATACCCTGTTTATTTCGGTTCCCGATGCTGTCTGGCGCCAGGAACTGCTTCTTGATGTTGATCGTATCCTGCAGGAGATCCATACTGTCCCCGGAGGCCGCTCAGTTAAAAAAATACATTTTATTGCATAAGTGCATAGGAAACAAAGACCAGTGAAAGTAGAAACAGAAGAGATGGAAGAAACTAAAAAGACAGAACAACAGTATAATGCCAATACAATTCAGGTATTACGCGGTCTCGAACCGGTTCGCCGTCGTCCGGCGATGTATATCGGCGATGTTCACAGCCGCGGTCTGCACCATCTGGTGTATGAAGTCGTTGACAACTCGATAGATGAGGCGGTAGCCGGTTTCTGTACTGCCATAAAAGTAGAGATAGGTACAGATAATTCAATCACCGTTTCCGATAATGGTCGCGGCATCCCAATCGACGAGCATCCGACTCAGAAAAAATCAGCCCTGGAAGTTGTTATGACGATGCTTCATGCCGGTGGTAAATTTGACCATGCCAGTTATAAAGTCTCCGGCGGTTTGCACGGCGTTGGGGTGTCGGTGGTTAATGCTTTATCAGAATGGTGCTGGGTTGAGGTCTGCCGCGATGGAGACGTGTATCGACAGGAATACAAAAAAGGCAAGGTCCAGGATAAGGTAAAAAAAATAGGAAATCGGAAACAATCAGGAACCAAGACCTGCTTTTATCCCGATAGTACTATTTTTGAGGAAATTAATTTTAAGTTTAAAACGATTGTCGCCCGGATGCGGGAGCTTGCTTTTTTAAACAGCGGGCTTAAGATAAATTTGATCGATCATCGTGAAGAAGACAAACAGCAAGAATTCTTATACAAAGGCGGCCTGTCAGCGTTTGCCACTTATATCAACGAAAACAAGACGGTGCTGTTTAAAAAGCCGATTTATATCCATAAGGAAAAAGATGGCGTTGATGTTGAAATTGCGATTCAGTACAATGACGGCTATAACGAAAATCTTTTTACCTATGTCAACAATATCAATACTATTGAAGGCGGGACACATTTAACCGGTTTCAGAACTGCCCTGACCCGAACCATCAATAATTATGTCCTCAAAAACAATCTTCTTAAAGATGGTAAATCATCCAAAGGGAAAAATGGCAAAAACGGAAAGAGCGCCAAGCCTGGTGTTTCAGTTATCGGAGATGATTCCCGCGAAGGTTTGGCTGCAATTATTTCTGTAAAGGTGCCTGATCCCCAGTTTGAGGGACAGACCAAAACCAAGCTGGGTAATTCCGAAGTCCGCGGTATTGTTGAATCGATCACGAATGAATATCTTGCCAATCATTTTGAGGAAACTCCGCGCGATGCCAAATTGATTGCCGAAAAAATAATTTGTGCAGCCCGTTCACGTGAGGCAGCACGAAAAGCCAAGGAATTGACCCGTCGTAAAACGGCGCTTGATCATGCCGCACTACCGGGTAAATTGGCCGATTGCTCGCTGACCGATCCGTCGATGTGCGAAATATATATTGTCGAGGGTGATTCGGCTGGAGGTTCGGCCAAACAGGGCCGTGACCGCCGCTCTCAGGCGATTTTACCGCTTCGCGGAAAAATACTGAATGTCGAAAAGGCACGTCTTGATCGGATTCTGTCCAACGAAGAGATCCGAACGATGATAACCGCGCTCGGTTGCGGTATCAGAGAAGATTTTAATATAGAAGGTTTGCGTTATCACAAAGTCATTATTATGACCGATGCCGATATTGATGGTGCTCATATCCGGACATTGATCCTGACTTTCCTTTTCCGTCATATGAAAGAACTTATAGAGCATGGTAATATTTATATTGCTCAGCCTCCTCTGTATAAAGTGTATAAGGGTAAAAAAGAACATTACGCCTACAACGAAGATGATCGCGAGCGTTTTATCAAACAGTTGGGCGGTGAATCAATTTCGGTACAACGGTACAAAGGTCTGGGTGAGATGAATCCCGACCAGCTCTGGAAAACAACGATGGACCCGGAAACCCGAACATTACTTTCAGTATCAGTGGAGGATGCCGCCGAAGCTGATCATTTATTTTCGGTTTTGATGGGCGACGTGGTTGAACCGCGGCGTGAGTTTATCGAGCAAAACGCTAAGTATGTCAGAAATCTGGATATATAAATAAATCCGAATTTACGCAGGTCAGGGTCAATTTGGCCCTGACCTTTTTTATGTACTATTGTGTGCGGCAGGCGCCCTCGCCTGCCCTAATTAAATTTCTTCAATAGTCTCTTTGTAAATAATGCCGCGCTCTTTAAGACCATT
>JAUVBC010000056.1 GCA_030591405.1 Candidatus Zixiibacteriota bacterium | reverse complement strand
TCAATAAATTGGCAGTTGGTTGTTTGCGGTATTAATCATAAATCCAGTACACTGGAAGAACGCGAAAAATTACAAATAACCAAAGACGATCTGGCGCGAGCAAATTCTTTGTTTGGCAAATTATCAGATGTACGGGAATCGGCCATTTTATCTACCTGTAATCGAGTTGAATTTTATTTTGTCGCTTTTAAAAAACGTGAACCGTTTGAGATTGTGGAAGAGTTTTATTCACAATTCAATAAACAGAAGATATCTGATTTAGCGGACAAGTTCTACATCAAGAAGAATAAGCATACTGCCGATCATCAGTTTCGGGTTGCCGCCGGAATAGACTCGATGGTCCTTGGGGAAAATCAGATTATCGGACAGATGAAGGATGCCTACAGCTCCACTTGCGCGGTAAGGACGACCGGAAAAGTGATTCATCGGCTTTTTCATCAATCGTTCCGGGTTGGTAAGCTGGTTCGCACCGATACCGAGATGGGTAAAGGTTCCTGCTCAATAAGCAGCGCGGCGGTTGGGTTACTTAAAAGTAAAATTAGTGATTTGAAAAAACCAAATTTTCTTTTTGTTGGGATCAATCAGATGATATCGATGGCGGCGTCTAATTTAATAAAAGACAATTATGGAAAATTAGTTTTTGTCAACCGAACCGAGCAAAAAGCAATAACTTTTGCCGAAAAATTTGGCAGTGCTGGTTTTGGGTTGGGCAGACTTGAAGAATTATTAATTGAAGCGGATGTTGTTATTACCTGCACCGGATCAACCATGCCAATAATATCGTCTGAAATGCTAACACGATTAACAAAAAATAATCCAGACAAGAAGACAATTATTGTAGATATGGCAATCCCTCGTGATGTCGAAGCCAACAAAAATTCATATCCCAATATTACTATATTAGATATTGAAGATATTCATCAGTATGTCAAAACTCAACAGGCCATAAGAGAAAAGGCGATTCCTCAGGCCGAAGAGATTATTAATCGGAAACTTGATGAGTTCGCTTATTGGTTCAAGCAGGTCAGGCAGGAACCGATCTATAACGGTCTCGGTGAAGCTTTTGATTCCGTTTACCAACATGAGCTGGGAATATTGTTTGAAAATCTTGAGCCAAACTTACGTAAACAATTAGAGAAGGCTGGCAAAATAATGGTTAAAAAAATGCTGACCCTTAAAATAAATGAGAATAATAACAGTTGATCTGGAGATAAAATATGCCAAATGAATATTTACCAATCGGATTGTCACTTAAGAAAAAACCATGTTTAATAGTTGGCGGTGGAAATGTGGCTCTTCGCAAAGTCGAAACTATGCTTGAATATGATTCTCAATTGACGATCATTGCTCCCAAACTGGAAGACAAAATAGAATATTACGCCGAACGCAAATTAATTAATATTGAAAAACGTGAATATATTGTTGGTGAGGCATCAAAATATGGTATTGTCATTGCCGCCAGCGATGACGCCGAGGTCAACAAAACGGTAGCCAATGATTGCAATAAAGCCGGGGTCCCAATTAATGTGGTTGATAGTCCCAGCCTGTGCGATTTTATATTCCCGGCAACGATTCTGCGGGATTGCCTGGCTATTTCGATTCTTTCAGATGGTAAGGCACCTTTTCTTTCCGGCCATTTGAGAATGATTCTGGAAGATATATTCCCTCAACATTGGAGCAAAATCGCTAAACAGGCAACTGAGTTTCGCAAGAAAGTTCATAAACGCTGGAAAGGCAATCCTCAGGAAAAAGCGAACTGTTTCGAACGGTTTATTAATTCTGACTGGAAAAAACTCCTTAAGGATTTATCGGACAAGGAATTAGATTCCGAACTGGATAAAATGCTTGAATATTAGTATCTTTATAAGATGAATGAATCAAAAAGCAAAAAGTTAGAAAAAGGTTTTGTCTATCTGGTTGGCGCCGGTCCCGGCGATCCCGGACTTATCACGGTCAAAGGAAAACTGGCCTTGGATAATTGCGACGCGGTTATTTATGATAATCTTGTTCCTTCCGAATTGATTGTTGCTCTGCCGGCTCATATTGAAAGACATTATGTCGGGAAAAAATCGGGGCGACAATGTTGTTCGCAAAATGAAATAAATAAGCTGATGATAAAGCTGGCTGAAGAACATAATTCGATTGTTCGCCTAAAAGGCAGCGATCCGCTTATCTTCGGGCGCGGCGGCGAGGAAGCAAAATTCCTTCGCCAGCATGATATCGATTTTGAAATAATACCGGGTGTTACCGCCGGAGTTGCCGTCCCGGCCTATAGTGGTATCCCCTGCACCGATCGACAACTTGCTTCATTTGTGATGTTTGTCACCGGGCATAAGGCCCGTGAGAAAAAAGCTTCCACGGTACCATGGGAATGGATCGGCAAAGCCAAAGGCGGTACAATTGTAATCTATATGGGGGTCGGCGAAATAGAAAATATTGTCGGCACTTTGATCAAATCCGGGATGTCGCCAGATACTCCCGCCGCAATAATTGAGCGGGGTACATTTCCGACGCAAAAATATGTTGCCTCAAAACTGTCCGAGTTGCCTTCTGCAGTTAAGGAAAAAGGTATCAAACCACCGTCGTTGTTTATAATCGGTGAGGTTGTGACTTTGCAGCCATGGCTGGAATGGTTTAAGGGCAAGCCACTAATGGGCACCCGAGTGATGGTAACTCGTGCGGCGGCTCCGGCACAAAAGATATATGAATATCTGAGGGAGCAGGGCGCTGAAGTATTACCATATCCGACCATTGAAGTCGAGGAGTATCTCGATCCCAAGGGCTGGAATGCCTATGATAAAATAAAATCAAAAAACAGATGGCTCATCTTTACCAGTGAAACTGGCGTTCGGTTTTTCATGAAACAGTTTCTGGAGCAATCGGGCGATATCAGACGACTTGGTGATTATAAAATCGCCGCAATTGGGACATCAACCGCAGCCGATTTGCAAAAGTTTGGTCTGATGGCCGATTTTATTCCTAAAAAGGCAACATCAATTGCTCTTGGAAAAGAGATGAAAGAAAAAGTTGATCTCAAAAAAGCTGAGATCGTTCGTGTTCGAGGTGTTCTTGCGGCCGATTCAATTGAGAAGGCATTAACAAAAGCAGGTGCAAATGTTATCCCGCTAACAGTTTATAATACATATTACCCTGAATGGTCGGGCGGTTTGAAAGAAAAACTGTTTGAATATCCGCCGGACGTTATCATTTTTTCAAGCGGTTCAACGGTCAACGGACTTTATGAAAATCTCGAGAAGGAAGAAGTTAAATCTTTGATTTCAAATGCAGAGATTTATTCGATTGGTCCCGCAACTTCAAAAATTCTTAAAGAAGCTGGAATAAAGGTTTCAGAAGAAGCGGACCCTCATAATATGACCGCGTTGATAAATCAGATGGTGAAAAATATAACTGAAAATAAAGACGGGAGGTCCCAATGAGTTTCCCCGATTTCAGACCAAGAAGATTAAGAAAAAGTGAGGCGATGCGCCGACTTGTCCAGGAAACACAGCTTCATCCCTCCGATTTTGTTTATCCTTTGTTTGTCAGTGACATAATTGAATCGGTCGAACCGATTAATTCGATGCCAGGTATTAATAATTTTCCATTAAAAGTTATTGCCGGTGAGGCAGATCGTGTTTTCAGACTTGGCATTCCGGCTGTACTGTTATTTGGGACCCCATCAGCAAAAGACGCAACCGGTTCTGATTCACTCAAAGATGATGGTATCATTCAAAAGGCGATTCAGGAAATAAAATCTGTCAATTCTGATATAGTAGTTATCACCGATGTTTGTCTTTGTGAGTATACCGATCATGGACACTGCGGTATTATTAAAAATAATGATGTTGACAATGACGCCACGCTTGAGATATTGGCTAAACAAGCGGTTAGTCATGCCCGCGCCGGGGCAGATATGGTGGCGCCATCGGACATGATGGACGGCCGGGTCGCAGCTATTCGTGAAGCACTTGATAATGAAATGTTTCAAAACACGCCGGTAATGGCTTATTCGGCAAAATACTGTTCGGCCTTTTATGGTCCTTTCCGTGAGGCGGTTGATTCGGCGCCACAGTTTGGTGACCGGAAAACTTATCAGATGGACCCATCCAATGCAACCGAAGCGCTCAAGGAAATAAGTCTCGATATTGATGAGGGTGCCGATATTGTTATGGTCAAACCGGCCTTGTCTTATCTTGATATTATCGCCAGAGCCAAGGCGGAATTTGATGTACCTATCGCAGCTTATAATGTCAGCGGAGAGTATTCGATGGTAAAGCTTGCCGCCCGCGAAAATCTGATGGACGAAAAACGATTGGTGCTGGAAATATTGACCTCGATTAAACGGGCTGGAGCCGATATTATTATTTCGTACCACGCCCCGGATTTTGCCAACTGGCTTGGGTAGTCAAAACAAGTTAGCCAATCCGCAGAAGTGGGCGGGTCAGGCAGGTCGGGCCGGCGGCGCCTTTGCGGGATATCTCATTACCCTTATAAGTTAAAACTTCTACTCCTTCATCTTCAAGTATTTGTTTCGTTTGATTGTTCCCCTCAAGCATAATACATTTACGCGGTGCGATCGTCAGAACGTTACAAGCCATCGTTTCAAATTCGGAATCAGCGACATCAAGCAATCTGATCCCCCGTTCAATTAGCAGCTCACGAAACGGAACCGGCATTAATCGTGAATAAACCAAGGCGAGATTAGTATCAATCGGACTGATAATTGACATCAGGTGAAAAACATCATCCTGCCCTTCCCAGTGAGGAAGATGAACAGTAATTACCTCATCCACAAAATCTGCGGTTAACTCGGTCAGTTGCCTGATACCTTCATCGTTGGTTCGATAGCCGCGACCGACGGCCAATGTTTTTTCATCGAGCCAGATCAAATCACCGCCCTCGATATGGCCGTCACCTGTTATTGATCCAAGAATCGGAATATCTTCTTTTTTTGAATATTCCTCAACCGCGGAAGCCTCTCCCCTGCGCTCGGCTTTGCCCATATTGCATAGTATCATCCCCTGAGGCGTAACAATCGATGAATCACGAACATAGATTGAATCAATGCCGGTGTTATCGTTTTGAGGAAGAAACATTATATCTTTGATTTCACTTTTGAGCAGCGTGATAAAATATTCATACTCCTCAAGTGCCTCATTAAATACCGGCGCCGAGCTATAACCAAGTTCGCTCCATTGGTCATCTATATTTTCCTGAGAAATTAAAGCATGTTTGGGATGTTTTAAAAGTAAACTCTCAATTTTTCCATATTCCGATTGGTTTCCAATTTCCATATTTTATTGCACTTCCAAATATTTTATTTTTTATTTTGGGCACCTGCCAATAACTAAAGAAACAGATCGACTTCGTTCGGTCAAGATTAAAATTTTGCCCAAAAATAAAAGGAGCCCATTATCAATGGACTCCTTTTAAATGTGTATTTATTTGTTTTTAAATTCGTGCTTCGCGCCCAATAGACTTGGCATAAACCAGAGCCAATGTACGATAAATCATATGTGCAAATTTGGAATATGGCATATACCATAACAGGAAGAAAACAGACACCAGATGAATAAAGTAATTAATGTAGGCAAGCATCGGAATTCCTGTTAAGCGAGTCAGCCAGGATAGCATTCCAGTCAAACCAACAATTGAAAGCATATATAAAAACAGATAATCCTGATAGCCATTGGCGCCAACTTCATCTTTATTTGTCCATCTTCTAAAGATAAGCAGCGCTCCGCCAACAATCAATGCAACTCCGCTCAAAGCGCCCAAAATCTTAATCGGATTGGGAAGCTCAATCGGCAGGGCAAAAAATGGACTGAATTGTTCGAGACCAAGTAGTTCCAGATAGTGTGGTATAAAGATAAACATAAAAATAGCCCCGGTCGTAATCATGGCACCAATGAAACCATAAAGAATCAATAAATGTCCCAAAGCGCGTGGTTTATTGACGTCGCATTTATTAAAAGATGAATGACTTAATATCGCCGGTATAACTTTTATTAAGGCGCCGACAAAGGAAAGTTTTGTCTCTCCCCCGTTTGATTTTAATCCTTTCCAGAATCGTAAAAAACCGATTGCCGCAAAAATGAAAATTATAATATTGCCAAAAACGAAGAGACCATCCACCGAGCTATGCGGCAAAAATAAATTAAAATCAATTTGAGAACTTTGCATAAACAGATAGTCACCATTGGCATCGGTTGGTGCAAAAAAGATTATACTGCTTAATAAAATCAAAGCCGGAATCATTAATAAAAACAACAAGGCTTTGGGATTGGCCAGGGCATTGCCCATAAATGACGGAAATGCAAAACTCCGGTAAATATTTGATCGAACTGCGGCCAGAACATCGCCCGGCCTTGCTCCTCGCGGACAATGTACCGTGCAGTCATTACATTGATAGCAAAGCCAAATATCCGGATCTTTCATCAATTTATCTTTTTGGCCCCATTGAGTCCACAACATCTCTTTTCTTGGAAATGGATTGTCGCTCGGAGACAGATTACATACTACTGAGCAGGTTGCACATTGATAACATTTATTTAATGTATCACCGCCGGCTTTCCTGACTTCTCTAATCAGATCAAGATCCGGTTCAGCCAAACGAATACTTCCCATATATTTCTCCCAAATTAAAATAAAAGGTCTGTTGTTATTATCTGTAGCAAGCCTTAATTATCCATAATATTTTATTAGAATTTCAAGTCAAGACATTTTTTGTCAACGATCTCTTAATAAATCTCATAATAATTAAAATAATACAACATCCAAACAGGACAACATATATAATATTTATCCATTTTCTATCGATACTGGTTAAGGTAACATCAATGGGGGATTTATGTTAAAGGGAAAAGCAAAAGGGGCACTCACAATAATTTGAATATTACAAAGAAGGCTATATTATTGTATATAACAAATATTATTTTTTGGCCTTCCGAAAAGTATTGTTTCCCAAAGATTATATGATAAATGGGTGCTTTTGCTAATATCACAATGGGCCATGTATGCCAATTCTTTTAAAAATAGAATCATCGCTCATTTTCTTTATCGCATTGTCCTTCTATCATTTACGAGGTTTTTGGTGATATTAGTATGAAAATGTTTGTGAAATTAATCATTTTTCGACTTGACATCGCTTGTGAAAAAAGTTACATTCTTATTCAGAGTAGACTAAAGTTTTTGGGGATTGTGCAGAAGATATAATTGTGAAATTTATCACATAAACTGGCGATCAAATCGCCAAATAATTGAGGATGGTTCTATGAGCAAGACCAAACTAATTTCCCCGCACGGTAGCGACAGCTTGAAGATACTTCTTCTCGAAGGTGCCGAACGCGATACGGAAATGAAAAAAGCCAAAACTCTTCCTAAGGTTGTTATGACAACCAGAGAAACCGGTGATTTAATTATGTTAGGTATTGGTGGTTTTACCCCGCTTGAAGGTTTTATGGGTGAAGCTGACTGGAAGGGTGTTTGCCTGGATATGAAGATGTCAAATGGCATTTTCTGGCCAATTCCTGTAACCCTTTCTCATGACGAAAAAGTTGCTCCGGGTACAGAAATCTGTTTGATCTCCGGTGAAACCGATGAAATCATGGGCACCATGACTGTGACCGAGTGCTACAAGATCGACAAAGAATTTGAATGCAAACATGTTTTCACAACCAACGATCCCGAGCATCCCGGCGTTAAGATGGTTATGGCTCAGAAAGAATGGAATCTGGCTGGTCCGGTAAAGGTTCTTTCGGAAAGCTATTTCCCTGAAGAGTTCAAGGATGTTTACCAGCGTCCAGCCGAGAGCCGCAAGGTTTTTGAAGACAGAGGCTGGAAAACGATTGCAGCGTTACAACTTCGTAATCCGATGCACCGTTCGCATGAATATCTGGGCAAGATTGCTATTGAAGTAAGTGACGGCCTCTATATTCACCAACTGGTTGGAAAACTGAAACCGGGAGATATTCCGGCAGATGTCAGAGTTGATTGCATCAATACTCTGGTAGAAAAATATTTTGACAAAAACCGCGTTTTATGCGGCGGTTATCCTCTCGATATGCGATATGCCGGTCCTCGCGAAGGACTTCTTCATGCAGTCTTCCGTCAGAACTTTGGTTGCACCCATATGATCATTGGTCGTGACCATGCTGGTGTCGGTAACTATTATGGCCCGTTTGACGCACAAGAAATTTTCTTCAAGCTTTGGGATGGCGCTCTTGAATGCAAGATGCTCCCGATCGACTGGACCTTCTGGTGTTACACTTGCGGCGGAATGGCCTCAATGAAAACCTGCCCGCATTCAAAAGAAGAAAGACTTTTCCTCAGTGGCACTGCCCTGCGCAAAGCTCTTTCAGAAAATGGCGAAGTGCCGGCAGAATTCAGTCGCCCTGAAGTCTTAAAGATTTTGCGCGATTATTATGCCGGTATCAAAAACGAAGATAAAGTTGAAGTTAAAATGCACGGTCATGCAACCGGCGATGCAAAAATAAATAAGAAATAATTAATTATAAACCATATTAAGGCTACGTAATCTAACAGGAGGAATGAATGCCAAGTTATGTGATTCCTGACAAATGCGATGGGTGTAAGGCGCTGGATAAGACTGCTTGCCAGCATATTTGCCCTAATGACTTGATGGTCTTGAACAAAGACCTCATGAAAGCATACAACCAGGCTCCGGAAATGTGCTGGGAATGTTACAGCTGCGTAAAGATTTGCCCGACCCAGGCGGTTGAAGTTCGTGGTTATGCTGATTTCTGTCCTTTGGGCGCCACAGTGACTCCGATGAGAAGTACCGATTCGATCATGTGGACCGTTAAATTCAGAAACGGAACTCTGAAAAGATTTAAGTTCCCGATCCGTACTACTGCTGAAGGCTCTGCTGTGCCGGATGGTGGTTATCCGACCGGAACCGATGATTTGAAGAGCCCACTTCTGTACACAGAACCTGAATCAACCCGTTGCGGCGAACTTCCCAAGGTTAAGTAAGAAAGGATGAAATAGAATATGCCAAATTTTGAAACAGTAGAAGTCAAAACAGATGTTTTGATTCTCGGTGGTGGAATGGCAGCCTGTGGTGCGGCCGTGGAAGCCTCCTACTGGGCCAAGAAGAATAATCTGAAAGTTACTCTCGTGGACAAGGCTGCTATGGATCGTTCCGGCGCCGTCGCCATGGGATTGTCGGCCATTAACCAGTATGTTGATGTTAATACCGGCAAAAATACAATCAATGATTATGTTGACTACGTTAGAAACGACCTGATGGGAATTACCAGAGAAGATCTGGTTGCCAATATTGCCCGTCACGTTGACTCATCGGTTCATCTTTTTGAAAAATGGGGTCTCCCGATTTGGAAAGATGCTGACGGAGCCTACGTCCACGAAGGCCGCTGGCAGCTAATGATCAACGGCGAATCTTATAAAGTTATCGTCGCTGAAGCCGCCAAGAATGCTCTTGGAATAGATAATATTAACGAACGTGTCTTTATCACTGATCCGCTTATTAAGGACGGAAAGTGTGTTGGCGCTGTTGGTTTCAGCGTTCGTGAAAACAAGTTTTATGTCTTTAAAGCCAAATCTGTGCTTTGCACAATGGGTGGAGCAGTCCACGTCTTTAAACCGCGTTCATCCGGCGAAGGCCTGGGACGTTCTTGGTATCCGCCGTTTAACTCCGGCGCCAGCGCATATTTCACCATCAAGGGTGGCGCTGAAATGACCTGTCAGGAAGTAAGATTTATCCCGGTTCGCTTTAAGGATGCTTACGGTCCGGTTGGGGCCTGGTTCCTGTTGTTTAAATCCCGGGCCACAAACAGCCTTGGTGAAAATTACATGGAAACCCGTCGCCCTGAACTC
>JAUVBC010000144.1 GCA_030591405.1 Candidatus Zixiibacteriota bacterium | reverse complement strand
GGCGAATCATCGACGGCGTAGGGCCAATAAAGGTAATATCACAAGACCGGCAGATTTCGGCAAAATTAGCATTTTCTGCCAGAAAACCATATCCGGGATGAATCGCATCGGCATTGGTAATTTCCGCCGCCGCAATAATTCTTTTTGGATCAAGGTAGCTCAGTGTCGCCGTCGCTGGGCCGATACAAACCGCTTCATCGGCAAAACGAACATGCAACGAATCACGATCGGCTTCGCTATATACGGCGACCGTTTTAACATCCAGATCCCGACATGCCCGAATTATCCGCAGGGCAATTTCGCCCCGATTGGCAATTAATATTTTACTAAACAATGAACTAACCTTCTTTCAACAATCCCGGAGTAATCAGAATTTCTTCATATTTTCAGGCGCCGGCATTTCAGTATTGGCGACATCTGTAGTTTCTTCTTTATCCCAACGATCAGCAGCACCGGTAATACCTTTGACACGCAGGTCAAAGTCATCCGGATTACTACACTGATTCATCGCTTCTTCAAATGATATCAACCCGGAGCGATACAGCCGCATGATCGATTGGTCAAAAGTGACCATACCATACTGCTGTCCGCCCTGCTCAATCAGTTCAGGAATATCAATCGTTTTTTCTTTATTCATTATACAATCCCGAACCGCCGCAGTGGAAACAAGTACCTCCAACGCCGGCACCCGGCCCGGAATATCACATCTCGAAAGTAATCTCTGACAAATAACCGCCTTTAACGTTCCTGCCAGAAGCAATCTTATCTGATCATGCTGGTGCGGTGGGAAAAATGATATAATCCTCGAAAGAGTTTCGACGGTGTTTAGCGTATGCAGTGTCGTTAGCACCAAATGCCCGGTATCGGCGGCTGTCAAAGCAATTGACATCGTGTCAAGATCACGAATCTCACCCAGCATAATGACGTCGGGGTCCTGCCTGAGGGCATGTTTCAGCGCCGACGCAAAAGAATCGGTATCGGCACCGACTTCGCGCTGAGTGATAATAGATTTTTTGTCTCTGTATATATATTCAATCGGGTCTTCAATGGTCAGAACATTATCGAAACGATTGGCATTCATATGCTCGATCATTGAGGCTAACGTGGTCGATTTACCTGATCCGGTTGTCCCGGTGACAACAACAAGACCGCGCCTCTCCATCGCCAGTTTGCCAATAACCGGCGGCAAATTTAAATCATCAAAAGACGGCACAATCGTATTGACCGCACGAATTGCAATACCGGAGGTTCCTCTCTGCCTGAACATATTTATACGAAAACGTCCCAGCTTGGCCACTGACAGCGCCAGGTCCATTTCATTTTTGTGGCGAAAGCGTTCCAGTTGTTTTTCATTGAGAAGTTGTCCGACAACTGCTTCAACATCATCAATTGTCAGCGGGTCAACGGCGATCTGTTCCAGAACTCCATTAACCCTCAGATGCGGGCGTATTCCAACCCGAACATGAAGGTCAGATGCCTTCCGGTTCAGCATTTCGATGAGCATTTTCTTTAGATTCATATCACGGCCTCCACGAGATTAAATAACTATCCTGCGGGGTCGATCAGGAAAAGAACTTGCCCAAATTCAACCGGCTGAGCGTTTTCAACTAATATTTTAGCAACCGGGCCGGAGATTTCAGATTCGATCTCGTTCATCAGTTTCATCGCTTCAATAATGCAAACCACCTGACCAACCGAAATTCTATCGCCAACTTTTGTATACGATGGTGCATCGGGGACCGGAGCCGCATAGAATGTACCAACCATTGGCGATTTGATTTCTATATAGTTCTTGTCGGCAGACTGGGGCGCTGAATCCACTGTTGCGACGGAAGATGCCGCTGGCGCCGGAGAAGGTGTGGCCGCTGCTGTCACTGGAGGAGCCATCTGATAAACCGTGGAACCCCCTGAATGGCCGTTACCACCGGAAATACGGCGGGTAATTTTTATTTTCCGGCCCCAACGCGAAACCTCTAGCTGATCAATCTCGGAGTCTTCCACAAGCTTAATCAGCTTTTTTATATCATTATCGTTCATATAAAAAAACCTTTTCTGGTTTATTTAACATAGTCTAAAAAGATACTATATATCTGTTATAATTCCAATAGTTTTTTGGGTGACGAATTAAGCACCCGACATCCGGTTTTGGTCACCAAAACATCATCTTCTATCCGAACTCCGCCCCAACCCGGAAAATAAATTCCCGGCTCGACCGTTAACACCATACCGCTCTTGAGGATATCTTTACTCACAGGGCCGGCACTCGGTTTCATATGAACATACATGCCGATTCCATGACCGGTTCCATGTCTGAAATATTTCTTAAATCCGGCATTATCAACTATTTTTCTGGCAGCAGCGTCAACCGCCTGGCCCGACACTCCTGATTTAACCTTCTTGACACCAGCAAGTTGCGCCTTTTTAACGGTATTATAAACCTTCTTCTGACGAGCCGTCGCTTTTCCCATCACAACCGTCCGTGTCATATCTGACACATATCCGCCAAAAGTAGCTCCAAAATCAAACGTCACAAAATCGCCTTTGGCTATTTTTTTACTCGAGGCTGAACCATGCGGCAAAGCCGAACGATAACCAGAGGCCAAAATTGGCTCAAAAGCAGGTTTTTCCGAGCCGAGCATTGTCATCTGATATTCCAGTTCTGCGCAAACCTCACTCTCTCTCAGTCCCGGTTTGACATATCCCAAGATCCGTTCAAAAGCAACATCGCTGATATCACAAGCCTTTTGGATCATTGCGACCTCAGATTTTTCCTTTATGATCGACAACATTTCGACCGCATCGTCAAATGGAATAAGAATCGAGTCGCCAAGACTCTCCTGAAATCTCTTTTTTTCAGAATAGGAAACATATTCCGGCTCAAACCCATATTTTAGATTCTTCCCCTGAAACTTCTTCTCGGTTTTTAATGAACCGATAGCATCGCGGTCGGCCTGAATTAACCTGGCCCCTTTAAGCTCTTTTCGCGCCTGCTCGAAATATCTGAAGTCAGTTACAAAATCTGCACTTTTTTGTTTGACAATTAAAATCCCATCCGGTTCAGCCGGACTGCCGCCCGAAAAACCGCAGAGATATCTCATCGATTCATGGCGTCTGACGATAAACCCGTCAAGATTTTCCTTTTTGATCCAGTCCTGGAATTTTTTGATCCGTTCCCGTGACATCCATATTCTCCTTTATTCCATTTTTTCTTTTATAGCTTTTTGAGAAGAAATCTGCTTATTCAAATTTTTAATCTTTTCCAATTTCTCAAGCAGTCGCGGTGATTCAGTTTTCTTGAAAAGCTTTCTAAAAATATTACCGGCCATTCGGGTATGTCCCTGTTCCATTAATAAATCACCGGTTGTTTCGGTGTCAAACGGCAACTGCCGTAATCGTTCTCTGGTATTCTCAATCGATTCACCTTTTTTCCGAAAGGTCAGCAGCGTTATCTCTTTTGATCTATCCAATTCTTCTTTTGCTAGCGATGATTTTAGACCTGTAGTATATCGATCAAGTTTGAGCACCCGCTCATAATACGAAAATGCGACTATTTCATCACCGGCCCGAAATTTCAGATCACCAAGATATTTCAGTGCAACAATATTGTCGGGATCGACCTGAAGAATCCGATAGAATTGTGACTCGGCCTCATTGAGCTGATTGGAGTGATACAGCGCCTGCGCCAAGAGAATCCGCCCCGAAAGAATTTCAGGATTATCTTTCAGCATGCTGGTACATAGCTCAACCGTTTTGGAATATTTTTTATTTTCAAAATATTCCTTCGCTTTGGCGGGCCAGTACCCTTTTTCAGACAACTCTGAGGTCAATTCATTTTTCATATATATAAAATATACAATTTCTAATTTAAACCAACAGGTAAATCATCCTATAATTTTGAAAATTACAGCATATTTTTATTGAAGTCAAGCGAGAGTCGAGATATAAATCCTGTCCCACCAACGTCATCTCTGAGAGTGCCGTTGGGAATCCGTCTTGATTTGGGTGGCCTCCCCTTGTGGTCAGATTCCGAGCGAGACCAAGTCGAACAAAAAACCGACAGCATTTGCCATATTACAAAATTGTCGTATTTCTGATCGAGGCTAACGTCGCTCAGAACTCCTACCTACAATCGACAAGCTTAGAATTCGTACTCCATACCAATTACTGGCAGAAGGCCCCATTGATTCATCGTGTCTTGTTTCTCATCGATTTCATTCCAATAGTACATGGAAACATTTTCTCGATTGTACGCGTTCCAAATCGAAAAATATAGAATCATACTTGAACTTTTAAAATAATACCGTCTATCAATGCGAATATTTAATGAATGATACGCCGGATAACGCGCTTCATTGATACGATTTTGATCGAACACAGTACTTTGATTATTTGATGATTCGACCGGATCAATCGGCGAATAAGGCGAGCCCCCGGCCAAAATCCAGCGAATACTGAATTCCCACTTATTGTTTGGTTTATAACCACCTTCGACACTAAAAAGATACTGATTGTCAGACAGGCGATTCCGCCATACGCCATCAAGTCCCTTATATTTTGTCCTAAAATAGGAACCGCTAATCAGGCCATAAATATTCTGTGCCAGCTTTTTTTGAATTGTAAGTTCCGTGCCATAACTTTTGGCTCTACCATTGGAATTAAGTTCTTCAAATATTCCGACAGTACGTTGGAAAGATAGTTCATCGGTCAGAAACAATTGCGGCTGAGATGGATCCATCGGAAAATTGTTGTATTTTTTATAGTAAGTTTCAATTGTCAATTTGGTTTCATCGGTTAATAAATAATCAAAACCGACAATATAATGATAGGCGACGGGATCCTTGAGCTCTTCGAATTCCTTCCTTTGGGCCACTAAACCCAACGGTAAATTCTGATAATAAATACCGGTGGCGCCCTTAAGAGTAGTTCTTTCCGATAATTTATACGCTATTGAAAACCGTGGGGATAAGTTGTGATGTCCATTTATCGCGGAATAATCATATCTTAATCCGAGTGTTGTCGTCAATGGATTAAAAGGCATCCAAATGAAATTGGTATAAAGGCCGTATTTAGGGGCTTTCAATATCTGATCAATAATTAATGTTTCGGTTGAATCACCGATAGCGTTAACGTATGGAGCCATTACTGTATAATAATCATTATAGAAGTATTTCAAATCCAGCCCGAATTCAAAATTAATCGACTTATCGAAACGATAATGTATGACATTCCTCAGCTGAATAATTTCTTCCAGAGAATTATTTGTCATCAATTTGATATCCGATTTGGTCTCAAACATATTAGCATCATATTTGGTTCCGAATATTGACAGTGATGTATTTGCATAACCATTTTTGTTCCATAGATATTGCCAGTCAACCCCAAAGGCAAATTCATGCCCCTTAAACGGACCATAAAATGACATGCCATCTTCGATGGATTGGTCTTTCTTAAATTCAATAAAATCCTTACCATAAATTCCAAGAAACGACAATTTATTTGATGGGGACAAATCATAAACAATCTTGCCCTGATAATCACTGTATCTCGGCGCCACCCCGGTTCCGATAGCATCCACCAGAAGATCCAAGAAACTTCGACGCGCAGAAAACATGAAGGAGCTTTTATTTTTTATGATTGGTCCTTCAGCGACAACTCCGAACCCGGCAAAATTCATGTCAAGTTGTAAATCATATTCCTCGCGGTTGCCTTCGCGGAATGAAATTTCCATCACTGATGACAATTTGTCGCCATAGGCCGCTGAAAATCCGCCAGCGGAGAAATTGACATTATCGATAAAATCAACGTTCAAAAGACTTATTGGCCCGCCCGATGTTCCCTGAATCGGATAGTGATTGATATTGGGAATTTCAATATTATCGATATAAAATGAATTCTCGCTGGGGCTTCCGCCACGAACCGCCAGACTATTGAGCATATCATTAACTTTTGCAATACTGGGCAGAACCATTACTATACGACTGACATCCCCGGCCGAACCGGGTGCACGTCGAATTTCTTCGCCGGTAAAGTTAGTGGCACTTGTTGGCTGATTTTGTATCTCATGAAAATACCCGGCGGTTACCGTAATATCATTGACCTTAATCGT
>JAUVBC010000300.1 GCA_030591405.1 Candidatus Zixiibacteriota bacterium | reverse complement strand
TCCAAAAACTGGATTGACTTCTTATCCTCGGCAGTTCTACTATAATAGTGGGCATCAATGCCATCCAGAGATACACCCAATCTTTGTAACTCAATTGCTAACAAAGTTAGATCAAGCATCCAGGGTTTCATTTTGTCAACCGCGGTCATACTCAGGCCATTAGCTGAGCAATATTCCTCAACAATTTTATATGCTTCCGCTGACAATTCCTGATCGAGAGTCATGCTATCTGAATAAGCTCCTTTGGTTATCATCACCTGCTGAAATTCAGGAGACAGCAATTGAGCAAGATCAGCATCAAGAACAATTATCTCGGACGCATTATATGCCTGATCGAATTCCGCCGGAAGCGGGAACTCTGACTGTCGCAGGAGATAAATGGTCCCGCCGATATACATCGTTGATGAATCTGTTTTGGCGACCCAAACTGATGTTTCACAAAAAGCCGATGCTGCCATAAGCAGGCTCATGAATAGAACTAAAATAAATTTTTTCATAGAACTTTCCCTTTCAACCGAAATTTTCAAAATTAAGATTTTTTTATACTATTTGTCACTTCCAGTATCTGAATAATACCGGTAATCTACCGCCATTGTCAACAAGTTACAAATCAACTTGACTTTCCAAAAATATAAAGAATTAATTAAACTAATCTGTATATTGATTGTCTAATTGGAGAAATAAAGCAGCTTCTGAAAGGAGCCCCGATTGACTCAAAATTCTAAGGACAAGGCATTAAACATTATAGTCGTATTATCTATATTCATTATAATTATAAGCAGCACAGCCTTTGCTCAACAACGTTCTGGAGGTGGCAATAAGAAACCCGGAGGTTCTATAACCGGACAAATTATTGATTCGGCTCTTAAAACATCAATTGAATATGCCACCATAATTTTATTCAACCAGCGCGACAGCGTCCAGACCACCGGGACCAGCACCGATGAAACCGGTTTTTTTACACTGAACAGTCTGCGGCCGGGACGATACTATATGCAAATCAGCTTTCTCGGGTATGAGCTTAAAAAAATAGATGAGATAACTATCACAAGCGACAACCTGACTCCGGATATGGGACAAATTTTGCTGGTTCAATCAACGCAGAGAATCGACGGTATCAGGGTCGAATCCGAAAGACCGGCAATGGAATATAAAATTGACAAAAAAGTTATCAATGTCGAAAAACTTTACACGGCAACATCTGGGACGGCGGTTGATGTTCTCGAAAATACACCATCGGTAACAGTCGATTTTGATGGCAATGTTGCACTCCGGGGCTCCTCCAGTTTTACGGTTTTAATCGACGGTCGTCCCAGTATTCTTGATCCGAATGACGCCCTTGAGCAGATACCGGCCAGCGCTATCGAGAATATCGAGATCATCACCAATCCATCGGCCAAATACGACCCGGATGGCAATTCCGGCATCATCAATATAATATTGAAAAAGAATAAGTTTAACGGAACCAGCGCCATTTTTAATACGCGAAGTGGCTTCGATTATAATTATGGTGGTGATTTTATTATCAATCATAAAACCAGCGTCTATAATGCCTTTATCAATGTTGACTATAACAAACGGTCCCGACCCGGCACAACAACCGAAAACAATTGGACTATTTCAAACGATAGAACATTTTATGTTCTCTCGTCGGGCAGTTCCGACCGCGGGATGACAGGTTTTGGTTTAAGAGGCGGTATTGATTTTAGCCTGTCACCAAATGATAATATTGGTCTTGGCTTCAGATATGGCGAACGGGAGAGAGATGGCGGCTCTTCTTCTAATCATACCGAATGGAACGATATCGACAATCTGCACACCGACTATTCAGGTATCAATAATAGCGAACGATCCGGCCATTTTTACACGCTGAATATGAATTTCTTACACAAATTTTCTAAGAAAAATCATGAGTTGTCCGGGCAGGTTATTTGTAGCCGCCGCGATATGATTGATGAACAAAAAAGCAAAGTCTTGGATACGGACGAAACAATTTCATCCGGTCAAATGACCAAGGGGGATGGACCGGCCGACCGCTGGCGCATCAAGCTTGATTACATTTTGCCCATCCGTGAAAAGCAGAAACTTGAACTTGGTTATCAAAGCCGACTTAGTATATCGGTTGATAATAATCGACAGTATGAGTATGATAGTACTTCCGGCGAATATGAGGCTCTCCCCGAATATAATACCTCTCCTGAATACACTCGGAACATCCATGCGCTTTATGCCATGATGGGCGGTGAATCGGGTAATCTCGGTTATCAGGTCGGCCTCAGGGGTGAATATACATACCGTAATATTGATATCGATGAGGGAACTCAAACCTTTAATATAAACAGGTGGGATTATTTCCCGACAATCCATTTCTCCTGGCAATTCAATGAAAATCAGCAGATTATTACCAGTTATGCCCGCAAAATCAGACATCCGCGGGGAAGGTGGCTGGAACCGTTTGAAACCCGATCCGATGCTTATAATATTCGTGTTGGCAACCCCGGTTTGAAGTCGGAATATACTGATTCGTACGAACTTGGTTTTCAAAAATCAATCGGTCGTAATATGATTTCAGCGGAGTTGTACTATCGAGTTACTCATAACAAAATAGATTTTATCCAGACGGTATATCCTGATTCAGTCGATATTTTTCTTAATTCAATCGTCAATGTCGGGACCGATTATTCATATGGCTCTGAATTGATGGTAAATATGACACCGTTCAAATTCTGGGATATCAATTTGACCGGGAATTTATTTCATTATAAGGTTGACGGTGCAATTGATGGCGAGAGTTTTTCCAATGACAATTTTTTATGGAATAGCCGCCTCAACAATACTTTTAAACTCAGCGAAAAAACACGGATTCAAATGAGCGGGCGTTACAGAAGCAAATCGGTATCATCGCAGGGGCAACGCGAGGGCCAAGCAACCGCTGATCTGGCTTTAAAGCATGATTTTATCAGCAAGGTTTTTTCAGCGACCCTGCAGGTACGTGATGTTTTCGGCAGTGGTAAACGTGAGTCGATATCAGAAGGTACAGATTTTTATAGGTACAGTCTGCGGGAACGAAAATCACCTTCGGTTACACTCAGTTTGACTTATAATTTCAATAATCTTAAACCTGAACGTGACCGCAACGGCGAAGATATGGCCGAAGACGATTTTTAGGATTTGGAATATTGTAGATTGTATGTCAACGCTCCCCGAGAGTTGACATTGGGTGCTGTCGGGTCACCGCACCCGACAGACACAAGGTTGAAATCCCGAAGGGTTTCGACAAATTTACTACTAAATTTTGTACC
>JAUVBC010000232.1 GCA_030591405.1 Candidatus Zixiibacteriota bacterium | reverse complement strand
GTTTCAGAAATTGATGTCTCCGGTAAATCAGATCCGGCGACACCATTTTTTGATTTTTCAAATATTAGAATTTTATCGTCCATTTTCTAAAACAATTAAAATTAATTATTTCCCCTTATCAGGAGTCGGAGGGTTTTTCAATTTTTCAATTTGTGACACAGCATAACCGGTGTCAGGACTATTTGGGTGAGCCTTTAAGAAATATTCGAAAGCCTTAATGGCTGCAGCAGTGTCACCTTTTTTTCCATAAGTGTAGCCTATCATAATATCGACTTCATTAACCATTGCAGAATCATTAAATTTGGCCTTAGTTACTTTGTACCTCTCAACCGCTTCATCATATTTTTTCAAACTTAAAGAGATACCAGCCAGAGACAACATGGAACCTGATGTGTAATCACCATCATTATTCTTATTCTCTTTAACTACTTTATGATAAAAACCTTCGGCTTCTTCATACATACCGCGTTCATCATATTTCTGAGCCAAATAATAATTAACTTCCGGAGTTGGTGCACTGTCGGAGATCGCTTTATAATAATCCAACGTGCCGATTCCATTAAGATAATTATTTATCGTTTCGACAAATTCCGGGCCAGGAAGATAACCGACAATACGGTCGATCTCTTTACCATCACTGTCGAACAGTAAAATCGACGGATATCCTCGAATCGAATTGGTTTTCACTGCAACCGAATCTACTTCGGCATTGACCTTGGCAAAAACGACCGACTTGGACAACTCGACAACCAGCGGATCAATATAAGTTACCGTATCAAGAACCTTACACCAGCGGCACCAATCGGTATAGAAATCAATTATCACCGGCTGATTCTTCGCCTTGGCAGTCGCCATCGCATCGTCATAACTCATCACAAAATCAATTGTTGGAGTCGTAACGGTATCTCCGCCCTTGTCACCGCCGCAACCAAGCGACAGCAATGTTACTACCGCCAACGATAATGAAAGAAATATTACATTTGATCTGTTTTGTTTTTTCATTGTCTCTCTATTTAGGCCTATTTAAAATTTATTTTTCATTTGTATTTAGATCTGAATCTGTATCAATAGCATTTTCCCAGCTATCACCTAAAATCATATTCAATATATTAATTGCATCTTCTATCAATTCAGCTGGCACCTGAATCTTAAAGGTGCCGATATGCTTGCCGCTCGGTGATGGCAGATTAAGTCCGGCCTGACCAAAAAATCCCGATTCTGAAAAAATTACTGCCGGAATATCGTAAGATTCCAAAGTCTCTTTGACATAATCGGCTGTAGTCTGATCTTTCACATGACCAATAACAACCCAGCCGTCACTAACGACATCGGAGCGAACATCAGGTTCATTGTCCAAACCGGTTTGACATTTTGGACAGACTGATAAATCACTATCAAAATCTTCATTACATTTTGGGCAATAGCTCATCGATTATTATTCCTTCAGCGCCTTAACCAGCGATTCAATTTCGGATTCGGTCCTCTTTTCCGTGGCACTCAAAAGCAGACAATTTTCCATGCCATCATAAAATCTTCCGACATCAATACCGGGCAGGATATTATTTTTATAAATCAATTTGTCAATTATCTCTTTGGCCGGAACTGGTGTTTTTATCGCCACTTCACGAATATAAGGACCGTCAAAATATGGTTCATATCCGTTCAGCGAACATATTTTCTCAGCAATTCGGTGAGTTTTATCCATCGATAGCAATGCTACCTGACGAAGACCGACCTTGCCCATTAGAGTCATATAAACCAGAGCGGTTGTGGCACAAAGAGCCTGATTAGTACAAATATTGGAGGTCGCCTTATTGCGGCGAATATGCTGTTCACGGGTTTGCAGGGTCAGTACAAAACCGGGTTTGCCATCGGTATCAACTGTTCGCGCCGCCAAACGTCCCGGTATATTTCTGATCAGCTTTTCCTTTACCGCAAAAAATCCGAGTAGCGGGCCGCCAAAATTAAGCGGTATCCCCAACGGCTGCCCCTCGCCAACAACAATATCAACTCCGCAGTCACTCGGTGTCTTCAAAAGTGTCGCGGAAATCGGATCAACCGCCGCTATCAGAAAACCATCAGATTTATGAATCATCTCACCGGCAGTTTCGATATCCTCAAGAAGCCCAAAAAAGTTCGGCTGGGATAACAAAACGCAGGCGGTATTATCATCAATACTACTTTCCAGTTTATCTAAATCAGTGATCCCATTCTTCTGCGGAATAAGGACAACTTCAATATCCCGACCGCTTATATAAGTATCAATGACCTGCCTGAATAATGGATTCACTGTCTCTGAAATCAATACTTTCGATTTTCGTTTGCTGCCCACCGATAAAGTGATCGCCTCGGCCGCCGCTGATCCACCGTCATACATCGAGGCGTTGGCGACATCCATACCGGTCAGACGACAAATACAGGTTTGGAATTCATATATCGACTGCAACGTCCCTTGAGACACTTCGGCTTGATACGGTGTATAGGCGGTCATAAATTCCGGCCGTGAAATAATCGAATCAACAGCCGATGGAATAAAATGATCATAAACACCGCCGCCGGCAAAAATGGTCAGATCAGATTTATTCTCTTTTGAGATCTGCTCGATTTCCTGCAATAGTTCCATCTCGGAAAGAGCAGGTGGCAGATTGAGGGACTTTTTTAATCTCAGGTTATCCGGAATCGGTGTAAAGAGATCGGCAATATCCTGAAGACCTAATTTGTCCAGCATTTCCCGACGATCCTCGTCGGTATTAGGAATGTATGGCATATGTTTAAAACTTAAATCCTATTTAATTAACTCTAAGTATTCGTCGGATGAAATCAAAGATTCCACTTCCGCCGGGTCGGTAAACTCAATTTTAATCATCCATCCATTGTTATATGGATCGCTGTTGATAACCATCGGGTCGTCTTCCAGCAGTTCGTTTATCTCGGCCACCTTACCTGAAAGGGGAGCAAATATTTCCGAGACAGCCTTAACCGCCTCAATTGTCCCGAATGAAGCTCCGGCCTTAAATTCGTCTCCGATAGATGGTAACTCGACAAAAACAATATCACCCAGCTCACCCTGCGCATAATCGGTGATTCCAACTACAGCCAGATTGCCGTCAATTTTTATCCATTCATGTTCTTTGGTATATTTTAAATCGGTTGGAATATTCACAAAAGCACCTCCAATGTAATCTTTTGTTCCATATGTTTCTTCTGCTATATCTTGATCTCTACCCCGTTTTCTTACCCAGTTGCTTTTCTTCTTCGGTTATTTTTTCAATAAACGATGTATCAAAATTCCCGGAGATAAAATCGGGATGCGATAAAATCTTTTTCTGATAATCAACCGTTGTCGGGATACCCTCGATGACAAATTCATCCAGAGCATTCAGCATCTTCTTAATAGCGTCATTTCTGGTTTTGGCACGAACCAGTAATTTGGCTATCATCGAATCATAAAAAGGCGGAATAACATAACCGGCATAAGCAGCCGTATCAACCC
The DNA here is from genome assembly GCA_030591405.1 of Candidatus Zixiibacteriota bacterium. Lineage (GTDB taxonomy): Bacteria > Zixibacteria > MSB-5A5 > GN15 > PGXB01 > JAAERC01. The sequence goes on along the minus strand of JAUVBC010000232.1, from coordinate 772 downwards.
TGACACCATTGCCACCTGGAATATGAATCGCTTTTATCTGACCCGGAGACGGTCGAAAATCTTTGGTTGGATCCTCGGCATTAATACGACACTCAATTGCATGCCAATCAACAATGATATCTTCCTGCCTATAACTGAGTTTCTCACCGGCCGCCATCAATATCTGCTCCATCAAAAGATCGGTATCGGTTGCCATCTCAGAGACCGGATGTTCCACCTGGATTCTGGTATTCATTTCCATAAAGTAAAAATTATGTTCTCTATCAACCAAAAATTCCATTGTCCCGGCTCCAAGATAATTTATAGTCGAAGCACCCCGAACCGCGGTTCTGCCCATTATCCCGCGAAGTTCCGCATCCAACAATGGCGATGGTGTCTCTTCTATCAATTTTTGATGTCGTCGCTGAACAGTACAATCACGCTCGCCAAAATGCACTATATTCCCAAATGAATCACCCATCAACTGAATTTCAACATGATGCGGACTCTCAACAACTTTTTCGATATAAACATCACCATTGGAAAACGCCATTTCCGCTTCGGTGCGGGCCATCTGGAAACCTTTACGAAGCCCAGCTTCATCCTTACAAAGACGCATCCCCTTACCACCGCCTCCGGCAACCGCTTTAACTAGTACCGGATATCCAAACTCGGCAGCAACTGATATCGCCTCATCGATTTTGTCAACAACACCTTCTGAACCGGGAATAACCGGAATACCGGCATCCCGCATCATCTTTTTGGCAACACCCTTATCACCCATCCGGCGAAT
>JAUVBC010000092.1 GCA_030591405.1 Candidatus Zixiibacteriota bacterium | reverse complement strand
GAATCACCGGTGATTGCGCAGTGGGCCGCCGATAAAGCCGGCACCAGTCGTAAAACGGGATCGATCAGTATCAGAGATACTGATGATGCCGATATGCTGGTCATTAAATGGACCAATGGCTTTATTTCAAATTATCGTTGCGAAGTCCCCGATATCGTCGAAAAAGCGAAATTGCAGCCGTTTGAAACATTTGAAATTCTGTTTGAGACGGTCACTGTTGGCGATGCAACAGTAGATAATCTCTGGAAAGCATAAGCGAATTTGCATTTCCGGGCGGAGTAAAAACTCCGCCCGGGTAATATTATTTTAAGGCGGATTTACAAATGACTATAGTGTCTGATGATCCCCATGTACCTGATGAGCCAAATGAACCAGGTACGCCAAAAATTGAAACACCGGTAGAATGTACCGTTAAGGTAAACGGCAAAGAGCTCGTTCATAGCATTAATTCGGTCAAACTCAAGCAATATATTAATGATCATCATGTGCTTAAAGTGACCATTAGCCCGGAAGATGGCGGTTATGAAGCTATTTCTGATCCTAATCCTTATATGGATATGCTTGGGCAATCGATATCTTTTGGAATTAAGCCCATTACCGACAAAGTTGACGCGTCTTCAACTCTTGAATTTATTGGCATAATTACCGAGGTACGTTTCGAGAATGGTATCGATGATCTTAATATGCTTATTCTTACGGCCAAAAGTCCGACCATTGCGATGGATGGCGCCAAAAGGAATTCATTTAGCACTGAGCTAACGGCCAGCGATGCGATCAGTTCAGTTTTAGGAAATTATCAGATTACTCTTGGAGAAATAGATGCAACTTCCAAGAGAATGCCTTATTCTGTGCAATATCGAGAAACAGATTATGAGTATATCAAACGCCTGGCCGCAAGTGCCGGGAAATTTGCCTTTTATGATGGGAAAGAGTTTCGATTAGTTTCAGCCAGCAGTTCCAACGAGCATGAATTAAACTGGAGAGAAAATTTAGGTTCATTCTCGCTGGGTCTGGGAACGGTTTCATGTAACTATAAAGGCTCATCTTATAATTATGAAGCAGATTCTTTGCATGAAGAGTCCACCGATACTGGTAACTCAAAAACGTCCTTATCATCATTTGCGGAAAAATCATTTCAGGTATCGGAGGAAATATTTAATGAGCCCGGTTATTGGGATGATTTGGAAATGGTTCAAGATGCCAAGGCACTTGGGGATATTTTAGATAATGAAAAAGCACGAGCGATGGGAAAAATGGTTAATGGCCACGGCTTTTCAATAATCCCGAGCGTCTCGGTTGGACATTGCGTGAAGATCGACCAAATGGGTGCTTTTAATGAGCAGTTCTGGGTGACCGAAGTTGTTCATATTTTTAGTAAAACCGGCAAATATCATAACCAGTTTAAATGCGTACCGCTTGATGTTGCTTATCCCACTAATCCGGCAACATTGAGCAAAACATTGGCCAAAATTCAAAGAGCAAAAGTGATGGATATTGTTGATCCGGATGGACTCGGGCGGATACAGGTTGCATTCATTTGGGATAACTCGGTTAAAATTTGGGCCAGATATGTCTCGCCTCATGCCGGTGCGGAAAGGGGATTTTTCTGTCTGCCGGAAATCGACGATGAAGTTCTGGTTGTCTTTGAGGAGGGCGATCCAGATCGTCCGATCATCATTGGCTCGCTTTATAATAAGACTCAGATACAGCCCTTTACAGCCGATGATGAAAATACATGCAAGATGTTTAAGACAAAAAGCGGCAACCAGATAATATTTACCGATGAATCAGGCGGAGAAAAAATTGAGATATCTCAAGGCGATGGCAAAAATGCCCTGGTTCTGGATTTAAGCGGCCCGTCGATAACAATAACCAGTGTAGATGGAGATATTACTCTGGAAGGCAAAAACATTACTCTAAAAGCTGAAGACGGCATAACTTTGGATGCCGGGGGTGATTTAAAGGCAGAGGCCGGTGCAAATATGGAGCTTAATGCAGGTGCCACTTCGAAGCTTGAAGCATCAGCGACGCTTGATATTAAGGGAGCGACCATCAATTTAAATTAAATAGATGGTGATGTAAATGGAATATTTGGCACTACCGTTAGTACTTCGCAATGGCTATCTTGGCCGGACCGAAATATACGATTCAATCGCACAATCAGTTGGTCTGATACTATGTACGCGTTTAAAAATGCTACCATTTGACAGGAAATATGGGTGCGATATCTGGGAAAAAGAGTTTTCCGATGTGCAAACAATCAATAAGAGCGATATGCGCGCCAGTGTTAGAAATGCCATTTCCATTTATGAAAAACGGTTGGATAATGTCGCTGTTTCATTTGCAGATATGTCCAGCGGCAAACCGCATTCAATTGGGCTGGTGGCCAAGGTGACTGGGACATATTTCGATGGAAAATCAAAAAAAAGATTTGAGGCCAGTTATAATGTGGGATAATACAAAGTAAATATTATGTCTGAAGATAAATCGTTATCGTTTGAACAAATATTTGCCCAGATGCATCGGGAACTGCGAACCTGGAACCGTGATATCCCGGAGTCACCCGAGCGGCTTGATCCAATTTTAAAAATTATGATGCAGATGCATGCGCATCAATTGTCACGTATCGATTCACGAATTGATCAGGTTTGGGAAAATGCCAGAGATTCATTGATTCGAACAGTATGTCCCGAATCAGTTCGGTGGCCGGTTCCGGCAACGACCGTAATGAGTTGTGAGCTGGAGGATGCTTCTGTTGAAGTCGACCCGCATACCCGATTTTTCTATAAAGAACAGCGTGATCGGGGACAGACTTTCTTTTTCTCGGCACTGCGAAAAGAACATATTCTTTCAGCTGAAGTTAAATATATCTTCTTACAGACCGGTCACGACTTTGTTGATTTAGATGTTCTGGCCGAAGGAGAAGATGTCTTCGGTGCAACAGCGGTGAAAAAAAATGTTGGTGGCGATAACCATTTGTATGTCGCCATCGATTATGAGGGAGTTTTATCAAATTTCGCCAATTCGGCGATTTTTATTAAGGGGCATTCTGATCTTTTAAAACAGTTGCAATGGAGCAATTGGTACCCCGGTTCGAATTTTGGCTCATTCCATGAAGATTGTGGTTTTTGCCCCGGAAAGAGTAATACTCTTGAATCTATGTTTGCCCAGTCAAACGAACAGGCCGAATGGGGCAGTCTTCGGGCGACTAATGATCTGTTTCCATCGCTGAGAAATAGTTTTGTCCGTTTACCTGAACATTTTGTTTCAACCTGGGAGGTCGGCCCTCCCGAGACCAAACTTCTCGATTTCATTAATGAGCAGGGGCACGCCCTGGCCAGCGAAAGCGGAAATCTATTCTGGATTCGAATTGATCTTCCAAAAAAGGGGAGAGCAGATGTATTTTCTGAAGAACTAAAAATTCTATTTAATTGCTTCATTGTTGCCAACAAAAATGAACTGACCCTTTTTAAGCATACCGGTGGATATAAATTAATTGAAATTGAAGTCCCAGATAATCTGGACAATATTCTTGAGATCAATCGTGTCGTCGATTCCAACGGGCGCGAGTATAAGATCCGTCATTTAGCCTCCGAACAGGTTCAGGGCGTATATTCTCTTGAGGAACGGAAAAATAAACTTATCTTATGGTTCGATTATACGAATGATATTGACCGTCCCCCGGATTCTATCACTGTTTATTATTCGGTCACAGCTGGTATTGGTGCCAACGGAATTGATGCCGGAGTGATCACCGAACTTTATGAAAGCCATCCCGGAATAACAGAGGCCAAAAGTGTTTTGCCGACCGGCGGAGCAATCCCGGCCAAAACCACCGAACAGATTGCAACCGAAGTGGCGGCTCGTCTGAGAAATCGCGACCGTGCCTTAAGTTTTACCGAAATTGCCAATTGGACAACGGCCTATGATCCCCGGATAAAAATGGCCGAATGTACCAATTCCATAGAGCGGGCAAAAAGAGGTATTCGCCGTTGCATTCAGGTAACCGTTTTGGTCGATTCTGAGAAGTTTTATTCCGAAAGTGAAACTGAGCTACTGAAAGATAGATTGGGGCTTTATTTGAAATCAAGGGTTCCGGTTAATACCCATTTTACAATAAAGATTATTACAAAATGATTACCGCCAATAAAATAATGCCCGATTTTTGCAACCGGCGATTTCCATTTCATTTCACTACGGCAATGCATATTTTGAGAAAATTGGGAGTTGATCCCAAAATGATTGAGATTTTGGCTGTCGGTAAATACGAAAACTATAAAGGTGAGATAAGAGAGCAGGAACCGGCCCCGGATACTCCATTGACGCCAAAAACAAAATTTGTCTTACAGGTTGGATATACCAGCGCTATTGATCTTATGCCATATCAGTTTTTCTATGGACTGGCCGGAATAACCGATCGGGCTTCCGATTGGGAAAATAGTGCTCGACGACTGATGGCACCATATGACGCCGCCTTTATTAGATATTTGGCCTCCGCATCTTATGAAAATATGAAATTCAATTTCAATTTTATCGATGATAAACATCTGGCCAAGTATCTTGACCTGTATGATTTTGCCGGGGTTGATATCAGCGATCCGGCAACCGCAGCACGGTGGCAGGCGATTATGCCGAGTTTCCATATCTGGGCGGGAAATGCCGAAAAAACATCGAAGATCCTAAGATTTCTTTTTGGCTTTGATTTTATTATCAATGAATCTGTCCCCACCAGGCAAAAAATTCCCGATGAATTACAATATAAACTTGGTTCGGAAAGAAAAAGACTCGGCTATGAAACTATCGCAGGACGATCTTTTGTTGAATGTGACACATCGTATGAAGTGGTCATAAGAGGGATAAATAGAGAAGATGTTTCAGATTTATTGCCTGGAAAATCACTGCGCAAAAAAATAGAAGCGGTTTTAGGTTATTGTATGCCAGGAAATCTCGATTATAAAATCAGGATCGCAGTCAACAAGGAAAAGACTTTACTTGGTGATAAGACAAATAGAGGATATTTGGGATATAATACCTTTGTAAAGGATAAAGAATTTTACTAATATTTTCGAAATGAACTTATAAACTTGACATTGTTTGAATCAAAATGTAGATTCTTCGGAAGGTTTGAGGCAAGATAATGAGTGACTTAAACTTATATTCGGTTAACTGGCAGGATGGCATGCTTATAACGCAGCGCCATTTAATGGACCAGGAAAAATACTTTGAGGAGCTAACCAGATGGATGGCTCTCAATACAGGTTTTGGCTATGGTCTTGTTTCCAAATCGTCTATCGGGAAACCAGCGCTAAATCTAAATTTGACTGTTAATGGCGACATATTGCGAGTCGAAGTTAGCCGCTGTCAGGCTCTTACGCCGGGTGGCTTTTATATTGAGATAAATGATAATTTAAATAATCCTCTCAAAGCTGAATGTCAGGTTGGAGATTCCTCTAAAATTGTCTATCTCGGAATTGACCCGAAAAATAAAGACGGCTTTGGCGATGCTGACGCCGAAGAGGAATTGCCGCGTTTACCATATCGTGTGAACCGGTATCTTCTTTCTCTCGGGGAACCGCCAAATCTTCCAATTGAAAATTATATCCCCGTGGCCGAACTAAATGTTTCCAACGGCGAAGTCAGCATATCTAACGATTATTATCCGCCCTGCGTTACAATTGCGGCCGATGAACATCTAAATCAAAAAGCAGGAGATTTTAAAAACCGACTGGAAAATTTGTTATCACTATCTTCGCGCGCATTTATGGCAATGGGGTCTAATACCTCGCTAACCGGCGAAAAAACAAATCTTCAAACTGCTTATCGGGATACGATGTACTTCCTGGTTAATAATCTGGCTTCAATGCTGGACGATTTTTCAACCGGACGACGGATGATGCACCCGCTGAAACTGATTATTAATATTAAAAAACTATTTAGAGTTTTATCATCGCTTTTGAATATGCAACCCGGTTTAAAAGATTATCTCAATGAGCGGTATTTCAGTAAAGAGCGGAAATCAGATATTGGCCAGTTTTTGGCGTTGATTGACGGCTTTCTACTTAGTGAATATAATCATCTTGATATCAGAGCGCAGATCAAAATCATTGACGAAATATTTGAAGAACTGCGCGGCTTAATGGGCTTTTTGGCACAAACCAAACGGGAGCAACTGGGCGATCAGGCGGTGGCGACCGATACCCTGACTTACCGAAGCAGGACATATCGTTTGGCCGATTATGGCGCCATTAAAGTTGAGAATATTGGCGGGCTTAATTATTTGATGATCGAGATTTCTAAGCCGGCGCCGGTTTCGGATATTGTAATTATGATGTCCAAGGATCTCTTTGGCGATTCCGGTTGGGCCAGTATGCAGGTTCGGCTGGGACTAAATGAGGCCAGAGGATTGGGCGAAACCGATCCGGTTGATATTGATGGAACAACCTTTGGAAATAAAGTGGCGTTACATCCACAGGATATGCTCCAGTCACAAGCGGTTAAGCAAATCACATTGATTTTCCGCGGAGCGGGAGACACCGATAAGTTCACTAATTTAGGAAAAACTGACCTTATAATTTATACATTGTAGCGACAGGATAAAACAGATGGCGTTAGAGATTGAATCATTTATAAATGACCTTTTTAATTATCTTGATATTTATAAAAACCGGCAATCGGAGTTTAAGACCGAGGCTTTTTTACAGACCTATAACGGTGTTTCGGCGGTTTTTAGCACCCTTCGTCAACAGCGGGACGAGGCAGTTCGTGTTGACCTTTATTTTCTTGATAAAATAAAGGCGACACCATTGGCCGATTCCGATCTTCGCGAGATAACTATTCAGGTATTAATTACATATTTTGAGTCTGAAGCCGATACCGATGGCCAAACCAACAAAGCGTTCTCCTATTGTCGCGGGCTTCGTACCGTCAAGCAGGATGTACCATTTTTTGAAAACTATCTGATGCCTCTTCTCCTGAAAGATAGAAGCCTTATGGATAATTTCAAACTAAACTCATTTTTCCTCGATGAGATAGCACGGTACATTAATAAATTTGGGCGGCCGCTTAATCCAAATCTGACCCCGGAAGAATTTGCGGCGAAAAATTCCCCATTAAAACTTTTGGAGTTGGCCAGACGGCGCAAGCAAATGGGCAAAGATCTTATTGCCGATAGAAACTCGCTTGAATTTGACCTGAAACGTCTAGGCGTTTTCGATAAAGTTTCTGAAAAAAATAAACTGATTGCTCAATATCTCAACCAATGGAAATATTGTGAAAAGGGTGATTTTCTTTCCAAGGTCAAAAGTTGGTTATCTGAAATTGGCGGAAAAATTGGCGGCGCCTTTACCAGTTTCAGATATTTTCGACTGGTCATGACCCAGCGCAAGGCAGCATACATGTTTTATGGCTTTATAATTATTCTGTTTTTATTATTGGCCGTTTATGTTCCATCGAAATGGAGAGAGAATTCCCAAACCAAATTTGAACTATTACAAAAAAAGGCTTCTGAGGTCCCAGGCGGATCTGGCCGGTGATATAAATAGAATATATTTTGAGGTTAAAATAAAATTGTGAAACCAGGAAAAATATTTAAAGCACTTGGAAAAGTCTTCAAAAGCGGATCAGGAAGCGGCAAAAAAAGTAAATCAGCTTTTGACTGGCCATCGGGAACAAAAATAGCCGTTTACGGTCATGCCAATTCTGGTAAAACAGTCTATTTTACGGTACTCAACGAAGAGTGCAAAATGGGCAAGGACCTGCAGTTATCGATCACCGATACCGGTACTGCCAGCGATATTTTATCGAATTATCGAGCTCTTTGGGGGGTTGGTACCGAAACCGGCTCAGGGACGGTGGTTGACTTGCGCGGCGAGAAAAAGTTCCCCGATCCAACCCCTGATGGAAAATTATTGCTGTTTAATGCAATTGTTGACCGGAGTAGCAAATACTCGATTTGTACTTATGATTATGGTGGTAAGGCAATTTCTCTCAGCAGCAGCGGAGAACTGGCCGATAAAGTAGCAGATTTTACCCTTGGAAGCGATGGCATCCTATTTTTCTTTGATCCCAAAGTACTCGGGGCGGAGATG
>JAUVBC010000089.1 GCA_030591405.1 Candidatus Zixiibacteriota bacterium | reverse complement strand
GTAATTGTCCCACCGTCCGGCATCGCCTGATTGGCGTTTATAATAAGATTGTTAATAACCTGACTGATCTGACCAGCATCGGCATCTACCGCCGAAAGGTCATCCGGTATGTCGTACAAACCCTTAACATTCGATCCATGGAGTGCAAATCGGGCCGATTCTTTAATTAAATTTCGTATAGAGATTGTCTTCTTAATCGGCGCTCCGCCTTTTGAGAACGTTAACAGTTGTCGGGTCAAATCCTGGGCACGTTCGGACGCCTTTTCGGCATCGATTAGCCGCGTATTTATATCGCTGTCGGTGATCGTATCCATTTTAGCAAGACTGATATTTCCCAGAATAGCTGTCAGGATATTATTGAAATCATGCGCAATACCTCCGGCGAGAACACCGATTGATTCAAGCTTTTCCGCTTTGGAAAGCTCTTCTTCCAAAAGCTTCCTATCGGTGATATCACGATTTATACTGCATACCATGAAACCATCTTCAGCCTTGATCGGGAAAGATAAAATTTCCACTGTGCGTTGAGCGCCATCAGGACAAGCTATTTCTGTTTCCATAAAATTATTCATATACGGCGATTTGCCTGTTTTGGCAATTCCCTGCATGGCCGATTTCATCATTTGATAACGTTCGTCACTTTTGCGATCTTCCGGTACCAGTTGATACTGAACATCATAAATTGGCTTATCCAAAACATCTTCTTTTTTCAGTCCTGTTATTTTTTCCTGACCTTGATTCCACGCAATTATTCTGCATTCTTTGTCGATCAGACAGATACCATCAACAGATAACTCAACAATACTGCGGAATTTTTCCTCGCTTTCGCGCAGAGCCTCTTCTGCTCTGGCTCTGGCCAGAGCCTCACCTATCTGACCGGCGATAATCTCTATAGCCTGATGAGCTTCGGGTGGAACCTCATTATATTTTTTCGAGGCAACATTAAGACATCCAATAATCCGATTATCGTGTCTTATTGGGATTATTGCTATACCTCGAAGGCCTTCTTTTATAGCTGTGTCGCTGATATCTATATCAATCTCGTTATGTTCAACATATATTGGCTGGCCATGCTTCACAATTTTGGCATGTTCAGAATCAGCTTCATAATGAGATGATACTTCCACAAAATCTTCGGATAATCCTTTGTGATAAACTAAATCGAGATTACTTGAGGCCTTATCAATTAGATAAATACCGCCGCTGTCCATTTCGGAAATTTCTATTGCACTTTCCAGACACAATTTAAGTGTATCTTCAAATGAATTGGTTTTGCCAAGCTCCATTGCAAGATCACGTTGACTGTTGACCACTCGTTGGGCGCGTTTCTGTTCAGTGATATCACGAGCGGTTGACAAAGCCCCGGTCACATTTCCGTTTTCATCCTTGAGAACCTGGCACCACCATGCCAGAAGCCGCTTTTCGCCGTCTTTGCGACGTTGCCAGCTTTCAATATATATTGTATTATCATCGCCTTCAAAAAGTGGTTTTACCGTTTCATAAGCATTCTGCTCACCTTCAAAATAGAATGAAGCTTTTTTTCCAATAGCATTTTCTCCGAAGAAATCATACCCGGCTTTATTTGCCCAAGTGTATACTTTATTGGTATCAACTTCTATAATAATATCAGGAACCGCTTCCAGTAAGGCCTTATTACGGGAGGATATTTGCTGTAAAGATTTTTCGGCATGTTTTTGCTCGGTGATGTCTTTATCCACTCCTCGGTAGCCTATTAATTCTCCCTGCCTGTCCAATATTGGAACGCCATTGGTCAGCAGGCAGATAGGTTTACCCTCTTTGGTGAGGTTCCAGTTTTCCAGATCGATAATTAGTTTTTTCTCGAGAGCAATTTTCCTGAAAATTTCTTCAACGTGCTTGACCTCATCTGGTGGCATAAGCTCAAAGGAACTTTTGCCAATAAGTTCCGCAGGTTCGTATCCAAGTATCTGTTTTACTTTTCCCGATGTAAATGTGTACGCTCCGTTGGCATCAGTTTCCCATATCCAATCGGCCGAGCTCATAGAGATATCCTGGAATCTCTTTTCTGATGCCTTTAGCACATCTTCGGCCTGCTTGCGATCTGTGATATCGAGGAAGAAATTCAATGATGCCGGTTTTCCTTCCCAGGTGATTTGAATCCCCCCGATTTCAAACCATCTTATCTCATTATTTTTGGTGGTAATTCGGAAAGAATATGTTTTTGGAACCGGTTCACCGTTCAATCTTTTGCGATGATTTTCAATGACTTTCTCTCTATCATCGGGATGAATAAATTCCACAAAAGGTTTGGAGAGCAGTTCTTCTTTTGTATATCCCGCAAATTTCTCCATTTGAGGATTTACAAATTTAAGCCAGCCATCCTGACCCACCATTATCCCCTCGGCCGCGTTTTCTATTATCTGGCGATACTTTTCTTCCGAATCATGAAAAGCCTCTTCAGCTTTTTTCTGTTCCGTGGCATCAAAGATAACGCCGTCAATACAGCTCAGTTCTCCATCGGAATCAAAAATTGGCTGACCTCTTTCGATACAATATTTTATATCGCCATTTTTATGATAAAGTTGGTATTCTATTTGAAATGGTATTTTATTTTTTATTGCCCCATCAATGGTCGATAATGCATTGGATCGGTCATCTTCATGAACTATTGGTTCAATAGTGCATGCACCACCAACTGTCAACTCTTCTTCCGAATACCCCGTCAGTGACTCAAGAAAGTCATTGAAAAATTGCATTCTGTTATTTTCCCGGCAATGAACTCTGTAAACCAAACCTGGTAAATTTTCAGTCAGGGTGCGATAGGACTGTTCGCTTTGCTGCAATGATTCTTCGGCCATTTTTTGGCCGGTAATATTTTCAATCGATATTAGAACCAAATCATCATCATTTGAATCAATTACGGTCGTTGAAATCAGTAAATGCAAATCTTTTTCTATCCCATCAATTTCAAAAGGCAGTTTTGCCGGAATATGATGATGGTTTATGCCGGTTTTAAATGTTTTTGAAATTGTATTTCGGACCGGGCATTTCTCACAATTAGGGCCAAATCCACAACCCTTAGGATCATCCTGATGATTTAGACATCCCAATGCTTCGCCGCCCCGCTTCCCCAATATCTCTTCCTTGGGTCGACCGGTAAACTTAAGTCCCGAGTTGTTAATTTTATGGACCTTGAGCTCATTATCAACCAGCGCCAGAATAGCCGAAGTGTTGTTGAAAATCACTGACAATTCCGCTTCGCTTTTTTTCAATGCAACTTCGGATAGTTTTTGAGAACTGATATCTTTAATTATCATGAATGCAAACGAGACTTCATTTGCAGCATAGATCGGGACCAATTTAATTTCAAAAATTAATTGGGTGTTATCAATAGTGTAGGATATTTCATGAACTACCGTAGTTGCTTTGTCAAAAACACCGGAATAAATAGAGCGGGATTCTTCTGATTCGAATGGATAGCTTTTTATAACATCAAGCCCGATAATATCTGCCTTCAGTCCAAGTTTTTCTGATAACTCCTGATGTTTTTTATTGAAATGTAATATTTTTAGATTCTTGTCAATAATGCAGGCGCTATCGAGTAGGGTTTCGATCTGTTTCTGAAATCCTTCCAGTAAATCTGTTTTTGATCCTCCCTGCTGCCATATTTTTGAAAGGTCTTTGGCGATACAATCAATGGCGATTACCTTTCCATCCTGACGGAAAGGGGTGAGCATTAATTCCGCCGACAGATGCTTGCCCGATTCTGTTTGCAGGCGTATTTCAATCGGAGGAATTTTTTCTCCGGCGACACATTTGTCAATCGCCTGCCGCACAAAAGCCAAATCGTCCCCATGAACTATTGACTCAAAATTGGAATTAATAAGCGAGGCGGCAGATTTTCCTATCACCTTTTCAAAAGTCGGGTTGACGTTGGTAATTGAACCATCTGGTTTGAATGAAAAAACAATATCTGACGTATTATCAATAATCTGTTCCAACCATTGCTCTTGTTTTTGTTTTTCTTCATTACTTCTTTTTTGCCGGGAGTTATCTAATAGAATGCACTGGACCGATTGAATATCTCCAAAACTGTTTTTAGTCACCCCTGCGACCATAAAGATATTTACAACCGTTTTATCTCTGGTAGAAATTTCCAAATCAATTTCTATTTTTTCTTTCGATTCACTCAGATCGGCAAAGGCGGCCCGGAAACGATCCAGACTTGATCGAGTCAGAAAATCACCAAACCAACCGTCAACTACCTCTTCTTTGGAATAACCTAAAAGATTGCGCCATTTATCATTGACGTCGATAATATTTCCATCGGAATCAAGTGATAAATAGGCAATTGGTGCCAAAGCGAAAAGCTGGCGGTACTGTTTTTCGCTGTCATGAAGAAGTTTATTAGCTTTTTTGCGTTCGCTGATCTCCCGCATGGTGGAGATTATCATCGGTCGATTATCAAGGTCAAACAGATGTGAACTTATTTCGACCGGCAAACGATCTTTATCTTTGGTAAGTATCTCGGTCTCAAATATAGAGTGTTTGAAATCGATAAGAGTCTGGAAAACCGGAAGAATATTGTCTCTTTCTTCCGGGATAATTATTTCCACTATATTAAGGTTTTTATATTCTTCTGGAGAGTATCCGAATTTTGTGCAGGCCATTTCGCTCGCTTCGAAAAACAGATCCGGGTTATTTTCGTTTGTCAATCCATAGACAAAAAGCGGGTCATTACTATTTTGAAGCAGTTTCTGATAATGATTGGAATAGTCATCAGACTTTGTTGTTTTTGTTGTTGTGACCGAACAGTCTGATACCGTGGCAATCCAAACTGTTTTACCATAATAGAAAATAGTCCGATTAACAAACTCAAGCGTGACCTTCTCTCCATTATTTCTAACAGCGGTTACTTGAAATAAGGCATTTTCCTTGCCTTTTAAATTATCGGCCATTCTTTTTTGAGATTCTTCATCAAGAAAATCCCCGGGAGCTTTACCGATTATTTCATCAAGTTCATATCCAAGAATATCAGCCAGTGTCTGATTGGCCTCAATTATCTCATTATCATAATGAATCATTATTCCGTCAGATGAACCAATTAACAGACTTCGGAAACGTCCCTCGCTTTCGATGAGGTCATTTTCAATTGATTTACATTTATTATTGGTAAACCGGGCGATAACAGCAAAGGTTATCATTAGACAGATAATAGAAGATCTCATCCAAATCTGGTCGATTTCCGGAGAAAATACAGCACCCATAAGTGATTCATTTTTTAATAGTAAAACGTCAATGGTGGCATCCAAAAACCAATATATAATTCCAAGAACCAATCCAAGAGATAGAGTGTCTGATATTGACACAAACGATTTTGATTTTTCTGTATTCATATAAACTTTCTTGATTAACTATTTTTCCCACAGCCTTTAAAAACAGGCGGTTTTATAAACATATATTATAAATCGACTAACAAAAATTATTCTTTATTCGATATTTGGAGAATTATTGTCAAACCTGCTTGAAAGACAACAACTTCACATTTGGTTATTCCCAAATTAGATATATTTCTTTAAAAAAATAGATAAAAATCTAATTGACAAAGTTAGAGTAATCTAATATTATTAGAACTATGAAACTTAGCTCAAAAAAAGAGGATTATCTCGAAACGATTTACAGACTCTCCAGTGAGATTGACTCCGTTGGCATCTCTGATATTGCCCGTGAGCGGGGAGTAACTCTTCCAACGGTCACCTCCGCAGTGGCCGGATTGAAAGAAAAGGGGTATCTTAATCAGCGCCACTATGGAAAGGTGACCCTGACTTCAACGGGTGAGACCAAAGCGATTGCAATTTATGAGGCACACAAGACCATTAAAAGATTCTTAGTAGAGGTGCTTGGCTTGCCCGAAAATCTTTCAGAATCAGAGGCTTGTAAAATGGAACATGGATTAAGTCACGAAACACTGGAAAGACTGAAACATTTTATCAAAACTGTAATAAACTGTCGCGAATCGAAAAATGAATGCCGTACACAGTTTTTTACTCTGCTGAAATCTTCCGGGATTTCGAAAAATGAGTAATAAAATGAATATATTGATTTTCAAATTTATAGACAACGCGGAGATAACTGAAAAATGTCCTGGTTTGGTTTAGGCAATCGACATGGAAGGCAAAAACGGCAGGGACATTGCCGTAGATTTCTGAAAGGAACCGGCACTCTGGCTGAGATGAATATCGGCCAGAAGGCACGGGTAGTCAGGATTGGCGGGTCGGGACAGATCAGACATCGTTTGATAGATCTCGGTTTCCATGCAGGCGAAACGGTTGAAATGATTAGAACGGCGCCTTTAAGAGACCCAATTGAAATTGCCATCAATGGCGGACGCATTTCTATCCGGCGTAGCGAAGCGGCTTTAGTAAATGTTGAACTTATACCGGCCTATAAATAGTGGATAACAGACAAACTCTAAAAATCGCACTTGCCGGAAATCCTAATTCAGGAAAAACCTCCATCTTTAACAGCTTTACAGGGGCGCGGCAAAAAGTTGCCAATTTCCCCGGTGTTACCGTCGAAAAACGGGTCGGCCATCGAAAATATGGCAAATATGACATCACTTTTGTCGATCTTCCCGGGACATACAGCCTCACCGCCTATTCTCTCGATGAAAAAGTCGCGCGCGATTTTATAGTAAATGAACAGCCGGATGTTATCATCAATGTTATTGATGGCGGCAATCTTGAACGCTCCCTATATCTGACCATGCAGTTGATTGAGATTGGTGTTGATCTGGTTATTGATATCAATATGTGGGATGAGGTTCTTGAATCCGGAATAAAAATAGATACTGAAAAACTCTCGACTCTTTTGGGTGCACCGGTCCTGAAAACCATCGGTAATCGTGGACAGGGATTAGACTCACTTTTAGATATGGCAATAAAACTGGCCGAAAATGGCGAAGAGCTGCATCATCACCCGCCGGTAACTTATGGCCCACGTCTTGATGATATCGTCGCCAATTTATCCGATGAAGTATCCAAATGCAAAAATTGCACCTCCTGTCACAATTCTCGCTGGCTGGCGATTAAGCTGCTTGAAGGCGATACCGAAATCAAAAATCAGTGTTTTCCAGATAAACTCGAAAATTCTCATCTGACGAAAGTCCTCGATGATTCGGTTACTCATTTAAAATCTACAACCGATGATGACCCTGAAATTATAGTGACCGAGGGTCGTTATGGTTATGTCGCTGGAATAATCCGCGAAGTGATGCAGCGCCCGCCAACCGACAGGATGAAAATGTCGGATCAGATCGATGACCTTTTGACCCATCGAATACTTGGCTATCCGATATTTCTCCTGTTGATGTGGCTGATTTTTCAGGCAACTTTTGTTGTAGGTCAATATCCGATGGCCTGGATTGAAACTGCTGTTACGTATATTCAAAGCGGTGTTGGACAGCTTATTCCCGCTGGCGCGATGGCTGATCTTCTTATCGATGGTGTCATTGGCGGGGTCGGCTCGGTTATTGTCTTTTTGCCCAATATTGTGATTCTGTTTTTGGGGATATCAATTCTCGAAGATTCCGGATACATGGCCCGTGCCGCATTTTTGATGGATAAATTAATGCATTATTTGGGCCTGCATGGTAAATCTTTTATCCCAATACTGATGGGTTTCGGATGCTCGGTTCCGGCTATTATGGCAACCCGGACACTGGAATCAAAACGTGATCGTATCCTGACAATTCTTCTGATTCCAATGATATCGTGCAGTGCAAAGCTTCCTATCTATGTGCTTTTTGCGGGGGCATTTTTTGGAGCGTTTGCTGGGAATATTATCTTTTCCATATATCTTATTGGAGTAGTCGCAACTATTCTATTAGCACGAATATTTTCCCGAACAATTTTAAAATCAGATGACACTCCATTTGTGATGGAACTCCCGCCGTATCGCCGTCCAACAACATGGTCGGTTATTATCCATATGTGGGAACGAACCCGGATGTATCTGAAAAAAATGGGCGGAGTGATTTTGATCGCCTCGGTGATTCTCTGGCTTCTTGGATACTTTCCCAAAGTTGAAGAATACTCGCAGGATTATGAGGCACAGATTGAGCAGTTGGCGATATCTAATCAACCGGGAGTCGAGTTGGCTATCTCGGAACTTC
>JAUVBC010000241.1 GCA_030591405.1 Candidatus Zixiibacteriota bacterium | reverse complement strand
ATAATTTTGACAAAAATATATTAATGCTACAAAACCGACTTTTATGATAAACCCTTAACATATAACCACTTAGAAATTAGACCCCTTTTTTATTTTTAAATATTTTCAAAAATATAGTTAGGATTTTGATAATTTTGCCGTATACTTGAGTGTGAAATTCAGTCTTCCATATTTATCTTTTTAAGGGTGTATCTACGAATATAATTCTTTTTAAAATGCATATCGAAGATCAAGGCGCAATGATGCGCGAGGAACGCTTTACCGAACGTTTTGGTTTTATTGAAAATCTATTGTGAGGGACAAGCAAATTAGGAGAGAGTAGAATGAAGCTCTATGTTGGAAATCTTTCGTACGACGTCAGCGAAGACGATATTCGTCAAGCTTTTGAAGCAGTCGGCGAAGTCACAGAAGTAAACATCATTATTGACAGAATGAGTAACAGATCCAAGGGATTTGGTTTTGTCGAAATGCCCAACAAGGACGAAGCCACAAATGCGATTGAATCGCTGAATGGCACCGATCTTGGTGGACGCGCCCTCAATGTCAATGAAGCACGCCCTCGCGTTGAAAGAGATAATCGCGGTGGTGGCGGTGGCGGCGGCGGAAGACGTCGTTACTAAGACCTCAGTAATTTTAAAAAACCCGCCTTTTGGCGGGTTTTTTTTGCACTTTTTTCAACTGTTTCAAATATTTCATATAGTTTTAAGGACGCACCGTGTAATTTCCTTGCATCTGTCATCAAATGCGTTATTTTCATCTTTATGAGAAAACAATACGACAGAAACAAACCCCACTATCGAAAACCGCAATATTCCAACCGTCCAATTTTCGGAGTCATTATAAATGAACAAGCTTTTGGCTTTGCCGAAAATAAAATTGATTTTCTTATAAGTGAACTGGCGCGATCAAGATCGAACTGGCATGTCATAAAATCAATCACGGGAAAAGAAGCAACCTATCAGATAAAAAAACTATTAACTCGACAGCCGACCGGAATAATAGCTTGTGGAGGCGATGGGACAGTCAATCTGGTAGCACGAAATCTAATTCGTCGTACCTGCGCTCTTGGTATTTTTCCGCTTGGAAGATATAATAATATTTACAATTCGCTTTATGGCCAACCCGACTTAGAAATTGCCACCGACCATATTCTTTCCGGACATACCCGAAAAATTGATTGTGCCATGGCCGGAAAACATTTTTTCCTCGGTTCTATCGGATTGGGACTTATTCCCAATCTGGCCGAACTAATCGGCCAAAATCCACCCCGTTTTGGAATTGGATGGTCACGAAAAGTTTCGCTGGCAGCCGCATCGGTTAAGCCACTAAAAACATCGGTCACTATTGATGAATTCAAATTTGACGCTACCCCGCTATTTATGAATATAAATCTGCTTTCCCATTCGCTGAGCCTGCCATTGACACCAACCTCTATTGATAATGATGGTAAAGCTGAAATTGTTTTTGATGTTGGTCAGGGAAAAGCAAATCTGTCCAGGTTCATACGCCAGATACTAAAAAAGAAATATATTTACGCCGATGAAATTCAAATGTACCGGGGTCAAAAAATAACAATCGCGCCGGCAGCACAAAGAAAACTTTACATCGATGGCGACATTATTAAATTAGTGGATACTGACCTGACAGTCGAAACATGCCCTAACAAAATCAGAGTGTATTTTAATGGTGCGGAATAATATCGGTCAAATCGTTTTTACTTCTCTGATAATTTTGCTCAGCTCCCCAATCGTCTTCGCTCAACTGATTGAAAATAGTAACACTATGTTATATGAGGAATACCTTCTTGACAACGACCAGCTCGATAATTATACCGGCGGATATTATGTCATCAACAAAACCGATTCGGTTAAATGGCAGTCACCAACCGCTGCATTTTTCAAATCAATGATTTTCCCGGGATGGGGACAGCTTAGCAATCGGCAGTACATCAAGGCTGGAATTGTTATTGGCGTTGAGGGAATCTTTCTCGGGACCATGATAAAAAATTTCAAAAAAACATCCGATGCCAAAAAAGCATTTGACCTCGCTTTCCTTACTGATGATAATGACCTGAAACAGAGAACGTTTGATGAATATGACAAATTCAAGGACAGGCGCAATTTGTATACTTGGTTTTCCGGCGCATTTATATTCCTGTCGATGTTCGACGCCTATGTTGATGCTCATATGGCTCACTTTCCCAAATATGACAAACAAAAGATTTCTTTACGGATAAATTCTGGAAATAAAGAAGAAGTTAAAGCTGTTCTGGCATTGAATTTTTAATCTTAG
The DNA here is from genome assembly GCA_030591405.1 of Candidatus Zixiibacteriota bacterium. Lineage (GTDB taxonomy): Bacteria > Zixibacteria > MSB-5A5 > GN15 > PGXB01 > JAAERC01. The sequence goes on along the minus strand of JAUVBC010000241.1, from coordinate 1,814 downwards.
TTATCCATCTGCAGGATAGCTTTCAAGTCGATATTATGTTTACCCGGATCAATAATTTTCTGAATGCCTATCCCGGTGTGTTCTGCTTGAGAAAGATCAATTGAGGTAAACTCCTTTTTCGGTCCCGAACGATCACCAATAATTTTAACCTGTGGGCGAGAAAGATTATCCTGATTGTTTTGCGTAACCATCGCCAACTCTTCCGATGATAACAGCACCAATGTACCAGCCGGATAAATACCGATGATATTAACAAACATTTTTAATAAAAAGGCGTCAAATTTTACAGTCATTTGATACATCATTTTGCGAAGGACCTCATCGGTCGGAATCGCTTTTTTAATATAGACACGACCAGAGGTCAGCGCGTCAAAAGTGTCGCTAATGGCAATAATTTTTGAAAATAGATTGGTCGGGACTTTCTCCCTCAGAACCGGATAACCGGTGAAATCATCATTGATATGATGTTCAAACGAGGCTCGGGCGGCGCGAGCCGAGTAATCGTCAAATTTAAGATTTCTCAAAATCGTTTTGACCCCAAGCTCCGGATGTCTTTGCATCTGGATCCAGTCATTTTCATTAAAGGCATCTGGTTTCCGAATCAAATCACCCGGCAAACGAACCTTACCGATATCATGAAACAGCGCCGCCATGCCAAGTTGAGATAATCTTAATTTGTCAAAACCGAGCCTTACTCCCATCGTTAAGGAATAAACACAAACATTCGAACTATGAGCGTAGGTATGATCGTCAAAATCGCGGATTGACGTCAACTGAAGCATATACGATTCATTGCCGGAAATTTGGTCGATCATCGAATGCACGACCCGTCTCGCCTTGGTGATATCAATCTCTTTGTCCTGCGCGGCACAAACCATTGCGTCCTGTACTACCGAGATCGATTTAAAAAATGTAACCCGCGCCGTTCGCCGAATCAGTTTCCTTTTTTCTTCGGAAAGAAGTTTTTTCTCCGTTTTTTGTTCAATACCTAAAAGAGAAATACCCTCAATACCAAGATCGCTCAATCGTTGGACGACCGATTCCCGGTCGGCAGTAGTCCCGCTCCCCTTGGCAATCAGATAGATAAATTTGTCCAACTGACGATTATCAAGTGAATCATCGAGAGTTATTCCGCCCACCCCGATCTGACGCCAGTTATCAAGAATGGCGGTTGCATTAACCAAACCATCACTGTTAAATTTTATAATTTTATCTCGAACAAAAACACGACCATCAATAATTTTAATTGAGATCTTGCCATACTTATCAACCAACCTCCTGAAAACAACATAGAATTTTGAAGATTGTGTCAAGTAAGTAGAATTATTGGCATCAACAAAACGCGCCGTTTTTAACAGGATAAAAAGCAGACTCACCAGGGCATGCTCATCCCTGCCGGCGATTTCAAGTTGTGCCTGTTTATTTGAAACTAATCCCATCATTCATTCCCATATATCATTTCCCGCCGGTCCTGAAGAGCCTTTTTGGCTTTTAGGCGAATCCCTTTTCGCCAGGTTCGGCTAAGTTTTAATAGTGCAGCTTCAGCTTTCTCTGATCGATTTCTGGCCAGTGCCTTAAATGCGGTTCTCTGATAAAATTCCTGCGCCTGCGTTTGAAGAAAACCCCACCCTGAAATCAATGTTGTTAAATAACTGACCGCATATTCACCTCCCAGCTCAGAAAAAGAGGTAATAAATAACTCTTGATTTCCTGAACTCAAGGTTGCAAAACGATCATCATTTATTAATTCGGTAATCATCTTAAATCCATCTTCTTTGGGAAGATTCAATACCGCTTGAATCGCCAATTGACTT
>JAUVBC010000027.1 GCA_030591405.1 Candidatus Zixiibacteriota bacterium | reverse complement strand
TTCTTACCCAAAAAACAAACGCGGTAGAAGCAACCGCCAGACCAAGTAGAATTGTCAGAAATTGCTCCTGAAGAAAATTACTTATTCCCAGAATAAACACCGTCGGACCTGGCAATTCGGCGCCCAGACTTCCAAACATATTGGAAAAAACCGGAACAATAAATGTTAACATACCAATGGTCACACCGGTGGCAACAATCATAACCACAGCCGGATAAACCATCGCACCCTTGACTTTACGAACCAGGGCATCGGCCTTTTCGCGATAGACAGCCAAACGAACCAGGATAGTATCGAGGGCACCACCCATCTCGCCGGCCTCAACCATATTAGTATAAAGCTGATCAAATACTTTGGGATGTTTAGACATCGCATCCGATAAAGTTGAGCCGCTTTGCACCGATTCTTTGATCTTGCTAATAATTTTTCGTAATTCTGTACTTTCGGATTGGGAGGCAAGAATTTCCAAGCACTGCACCATCGGTAAACCGGCACCGATCATGGTGGCAAACTGCCGTGTAAAACGGGAGATATCAATTTTCTTTACACCGGTTCCAATCTTAATATTAATCTCGGCCGCCTTTTTATGGACATTGGTGACCATTATTTTGTTTTGCCTTAAAAGCCGCTCCAACTCATCCCGATTGGAAGCGGTCAGTTCGCCTTGAACTGTCGTTCCTGCTAGAGTTCTTCCCTTATATTCAAATACTGGCATAATGTATTACCTCTCCAAAAAATGCTACACAAGCGTATGTGATTTTGCGCTGGTTAGCATTTCATTAAGTTCCTGAATATTCCCACTATAACTCATCGCATCATTTATACTGATTTTCCCGGTATTGTAATTTTCAGCCAGGGATTGATTCATAGTTTTCATACCATATTTCTGACCCGATTGAATCATGCTGTATATCTGATGAACCTTATCATCTCTGATCAAAGCTCTAATGGCCGGAGTTACAGTCATTATTTCCAGACCCATAATACGACCGTTTGGTATTTTAGGTATCAAGCACTGTGAAACTACTGCTTGCAAACAAAATGATAACGATACCCGAACCTGATCCTGCTGATTGGTCGGGAAGGCATCGATAATTCTGTTTATTGATTCGGCAGTGGAATTAGTATGCAAAGTTGCAAAAACCAGATGCCCGGTCTCAGAGATAACCAGCGCTGATTCGATTGTTTCCAAATCACGCATCTCACCAATCAGGACAACATCAGGATCTTCACGTAACGCGTATTTTAAAGCCGATGAAAAAGAATTTGTATCACTGTGCACTTCTCTTTGATTAATTATCGACTGCTGATGACGGTGCAGATATTCAATCGGATCTTCAATGGTTATAATATGACATTGACGTTCCCGATTTATCTTATCAATAATTGCCGCCAAGGTAGTAGATTTTCCCGAACCGGTCGGGCCGGTAACCAATATTAACCCCCGCTGAAGTTTAGCGAAATCGGAGATCACATTCGGTAATCCCAAATCTTCAAATGACATCACTTCATACGGTATCCGTCTTAAAGCAACTGCTACATTTCCGCGCTGAACAAAAACATTTCCACGAAAACGGCTCATATTCTCAATACCAAAAGAAAGATCAAGTTCGGAGTTATTTTCAAATTTAAGTCGCTGCTTCTCACTCATGATAGAGTAAGCCAGCTTTTTTGTAGTTTCAGGAGACAATGGATCATACGCCATTTGCAATAGTTTTCCATCCACCCGAATTACCGGAGGTGAACCTACCGTCAGATGAAGGTCAGAAGCGTCGGCTTTGACCATTTCTTCCAAAAGTTGACGAAGACCAACCATATTATATTACTCCCAAAATGAGGGTTTACAGACATAGTTCTATCTTTTCTATTATATCGGAAAACTTATTAAAATCTTGATGAATAATAAATTAATTTATATTCGTAACTTGTTGAGATAAAAATACTTGAGGATTGCCCCGAAGGAAGCATTTAAGGGAAATCAAGTAATTGACATTACTTCTTCAAAAGATATAACGCCATTAATCATTTTTTCGACAGCAGCCATTCTAAGAGTTCTCATTCCCTCTTTAATAGCCGTATTGCGGATTTCTGTATCGGTTGCCCTGGTCAAAATCAACTGTTCAATTTCTTCTGAAATCGGCATAACTTCATAAATACCGGTTCGCCCGGCCCGACCAGTTTCGCCGCACTCAGCGCATCCGTTGCCCTTGAAAGCCTTGATATCTTTAAACATACCTTCAGGGACATTTAGAGAATTGATCTGCTTTTCAGTTAACTGAATTTCTTCTTTACAACTGATGCAGATTTTCTTTGTCATACGCTGCGCCATAATCAATCTGGTTGCAGATGAAACCAGATAATTTGGAACATCCATGTCAATCAGACGATTTATCGATGACGGGGCATCATTGGTATGCAGTGTCGAGAAAACAAGGTGACCGGTTAACGCCGCACGAATGGCGATCTCGGCCGTTTCACCATCACGAATCTCACCAACCATTATGACATCAGGATCCTGACGCAAAAAAGATCTCAGTGCGGCGGCAAAAGTCAGGCCAATATCGGATTTGACTGCGACCTGATTAATACCATCGAAGTTAAACTCAACCGGATCCTCTGCAGTCATAATATTGGTTCCAACATGGTTAATCTGTTTCAAAGCCGAATAAAGTGTTGTCGTTTTACCGGAACCGGTTGGTCCGGTAACCAGGATGATACCAAACGGAAGATGAATCGCCTTATCGAATTTTTCCAATGAACTCTCGGCAAAGCCCAATTTTGTCATATCAACCATAAGGGCCATCGGATCCAAAATACGCATAACGACTTTTTCGCCAAAAATGGTCGGCAAAACCGACACACGCAGGTCAATAGTACGTTCCGAAATTTTAATTTTGATACGACCATCCTGCGGTCGTCGTCTCTCTGAAATATCAAGATCAGCCATAACTTTCAAACGGGAAACAATTGCCGCCCGGTATTTATATGGCAATGGTGCCATTTCTTTAAGTTCGCCATCAATACGGAACCGAACTCTGATTCTTTTTTCATAAGTTTCAAAATGAATATCAGAAGCGCCCGATCGAATCGCGTCACCGATAATCGAATCAACCAGCTTAACCAGTGGCTTATCCTGAATCGCTGACTGCAAATCATCTTCAGATGGGCCCTCATCGGAGGAAACAACTTCAAGATCGCTTTCCTCTTCAAGGCCTCTGGCAATTTCTGAAAAACCATTTTCATCAGCGTAGTATGTCTCAATCGCCTTTATTATTGCTTTTTCAGGTGAAATAACCGGCTGAATAGAACATCCGGTAATAAATTTTACTGCATCAAGAACATAAATATTATTCGGGTCAGATATGGCAACAATTAAATTACGGCCAAGCCTTGAGACTGCAATTACATTAAACTTTCTGGCAATGTCGAGCGGGATAAGTTTGACAATTTCGGGATTTAATTCGACATCGGTAAGGCGCAATGTGCCCATATTCAACTGTTTGCCGACAAATCCTGAAATATCATCTTCGGAACCAACGGCACCAATTGAAACAAGCGTTTGTTCCAGCGGTATCTTGTTATCCTTCATTAAGGCCAAAGCTTTATCCAGTTGATCCTGGGTAATCTTCCCGGCCTTAACCAGCATTGTACCTAATTCAGACGACATTTTTTTTGACTCGCATATCTATTGTTTTTAGATATCCCCTTTGTAGAAACATCGAAAATTTGACAGTTATTGCTTAATCCTGAAAAATATCGTCAAGCCTGTCACCTGCCGAAGATGCAAATTCGTTGTCTATTCCCGGATTGTCTTCCTCTGGCCGATCGGCAAGCGAAGCAAACACTTTACCGAGTTCCGCCGCCGCTTCTTTGGCATACAGGCGAACCATTCCGATAGTTGTCCGGTCATCAAAGATGACAACCATAATAGATCTGTCGCCAACCAGCGACATATGGATATGATCCTTTTTGCCCTGATGAAAGAGCACCGAAAATTCCGATTCGCCAACCAACCTGGCAATCTCTTTTGTCGAAGCAAAGGAACCAGCCAAAAGCGCCGCCAGTGCCGTGGTGTCCAGAGAATGGGTAAAACCCTGACGTGTGATCAGATGGCCATCCTTATCAACCATCAAGGCACACTTGGCCTCGGCCCCTTTGAGCATCTTTCCAAGAACTGCATCAATCTTTTCAATTTCTTCTTCGTAAATAATCAGGTTGTCATCACTCACTGACGCCACCTCCTTATTTATTTAATACCAAACAGCCGTTTAAAGAAACCGCGTTTCTTCGTAACCACGCGCGTTGAGGGCGCCATAATCGGTTTCGGCATATTGGATTCAATATTTTTAATTTCTTGATCTTCATCCGGAATCTGCTCGGTATGAGTTTCGCTCTCCGGCGCAGAGGCGGTCGGCTGAAAATCGGAAACGGTAATTCTTCTTTCGCGACGCGATATACCTGCCGTCGATGATCCAGGAAACGGGCGACTCGAAGCAGAGACCGGTTCCCCTACCGGAACTTCTGGCCGGGTCGATTTTATTTCATTGGTACTATTTTCGGAAACATTCTCTCTTTCGTCCGGCAAATCAACAAGACCCGGTTCCTGTTTGATTTCAGGTCGATAGACTTCCTGTCTGGTTAATCCGGGGTTATCCACCGTCACCTGATCCGCCTTGGCAGCAATGGGAGCAGGTTCGATCGCCGCAGGTGCTGGCTCTGGTACTGCTATAGTTGGAGGAGTAACAGGTGCGGCTGGCTTCTGTTCCGACGGAGTAGTCGATACTTCCGGTTGCGATGCCTCGGCAGTCGCTGTAAGCTTCTGCGATTTATTACTATTAGAGGTCTGAGCCTTGGCAAGAACCAGTTTAATAATCATTTTGAGCGTATCAAAAACGCCGGTTCCTTTTACCGCTTCGCCCTCAAAAGATTTCCATTTTTCGGGGTTTAATTTTGCCTCCAGTTCTTCAACTGACATAACTCCCGGTAAATCCCTTTTGTTATATTGAATCACAATTGGGAAATTTTTATAATCGTAGCCGTATTCGGCCAGATTTTCTTTAAGATTCGTTAACGATTCAATATTTTCATCCATCTTGTCGGCCTGGCTATCGGCAACAAACACCAATCCATCAACGCCGCGCAGAACAAGCTTTCTGGTGGCATTATAGTAAACCTGCCCGGGAACTGTATAAAGCTGAAACTTGGCCGTAAATCCATTAACCTGCCCAATATTAATCGGCAAAAAATCAAAGTAGAGCGTTCGGTCGGCCTCGGTTGCCAGCGAAATCAATTTGCCTTTGGTCGATGATGGCACCTTTTCATGGACATAAATCAGGTTGGTTGTTTTCCCCGATAATCCCGGACCATAATAGACAATTTTGCAGGTCACCTCTCGAGTTGCATAATTTATTGATACCATAGAATTATAAATCCCTAATAATTTTGGTCTACTTATTAATCCCTAACTTTGAGACGGCATTTTTTATCTCAAGCCTTATCAGGCCGATGTTGACATCTTTCTCTGTAGTTACAACTAAAGTCCCTATACTATTGGCCTTGGCAAAAAACAGTTTGCCCGATGTCGCTTCAATTGTTACCTGTGATAAAGGTGCCTGTTCCAGTCGATCCATCGATTTCTGAATATTAGATGTAATCGAAGCGGCCAGAGCGCCAACCGTCTCTTCTTCAAAAGAAGCGTCCATATCAGAGGCAATAACAATTCCGTCATTACCAACTACCATCGATCCGCTTATACCGCTGGTTTTATTCAATTCTTCAAGTACTTGATACATATTTCTCCTCCGGACTTGCCGACAGTAATTTGCCATAGCGTTCGGATACATATTTACTTATCATATCTGATGCCTGTGCCAATCTGATTCCGAGAAGATCATCATCCTCCCGACTGGATAGGACAAGCAGTGTAAATTCCGAAATTTTTAGGGCGTATAGTTTATCCTGACCAAAAGTAATATCGAGCCGTTCCGGCCCGGTCACATCAGACAATCGATTCAGGATTTTTGTGTTAGCTTCACTGAACAATAAGGCTAATGGAGACCATTCTTCAACATCAACATTATTTCTGGAAAATGAGGACATCGTCAAACCTTCAAAATCAACCACTGCCGCCAGTTTAACCGAATGATGTTCGCCAATATACCTGACTGCGCGAGCGAAACCATCAGCATCTTTGTCAACCAAGACAACTGCTTTCGGCTTTTCGGCAGCTGCTATCGTTGGCACGGGAACTATCGATTCCGGTTTAACGAATATCTGCGAAGTCCCTGTTTGCGATGTTTGCGATGTTTGCGACTGATAGACCACATTTCTTTTTTTATCCCGATGCAATTCATCACCGGATGCTTCACCAAGAATAGCATAATGAAATGATTTTGTTACCATTGGCATAAAAGCAATATGCAGAATAATTGCCGGTAAATATTTCGAAATGCCAAGAGTTAATGCCGCAGATAATCCAACATCATACATTATTGAAACCATTACACCAAAAACTGTTCCGATTGCAATTCGGCAAAGGAAAGTTAGCCCTGCTCCTTGGAACAACTGAAATAAAGATGAAGCGGGACGCAAAACAAAGAAAACGATCCCATAGTATATTACTTCAAATAAAGCATATTCAAACGATCCCGAGATTAATTCGGTTCCTAATTTAGCAGGAAAAATAACCATCGGAATCACAATCAATACGCTGGAATAAAGCAGCATCAGGCGGCTGTCTTTGGAAGATACGGTCATGATTGTACCCCTGTCTTAGTAACTGGATTATCTAATTTTTCAAGGAGAGCGTTCATTCGCAATTTAAGGGTACCAAGATTTATTTGAGAGTTTGCCTTTATTAAAAGCAGACAATCCTTTAATGGAATCATATTGACAATCAGGTTTTCGCCCTCGATTAATAGATTTTCATAAGTGCCAAAAACGGAAACGTCCATATGTGCCTGGATTGTTTGCTCAATATCTCTGGCCAGGGCACCATAAAGGTCAGAGCCCTGATTATCAATCCATCTTGATTCGGCCACCATGCCATCATTATTAACAATCAGTGTTCCCTCAACGCCGCCGATCTCAGAAATGATATCTATTAATTCTTTGTTATCGATCGAATCTTCATTCTTTTCCGGAATGATTGTTTCTTCATTTTTCGGCGGGGGAACCTGTTTTTCATTTATCTCAATTGCGCCACTTGCTTCATGTTTCCTGGCAATATCTAATAGATTTTTTACCTGTTTATTAGACGGATCGTTTTTATGAAGCTCATTGAGCAGTTTGGTAGCCTGAGCCATATCATTCTTATTAATATATATTTCGGCCAAAAGCAGATCGGTCGCATGGCTGTTACCTTCAAGATCAATAATCTTTCTGGCCTCAATTTCGGCCCAATCAAACATCCCTTTATCGACATTGATTCGAGCCATAACCATATGTGCCGAACCGTAGTCGGGATGTATTCTTAGCCCCGATTGGCAGATTCTGAACGCCTGATCAAGATCCCCTTTCTTACGGTAGGCTTCTGCCAGAGCCGCAAAAATCTGGGAATTTGGATTGGCATCCAATAATTTATTGCACTTAGATATTCTATCTTCTATTTCAACCAGATCAGCCATTCTATAATATACTCCGCATAGGCAAGGTTTTAGAAATCAATAACTTACCATCGCATAAAAAATATATTTCTGTAATTATAACTGCCATTTTAAGTTAAGTCAATTAAATAAATTAGGCCAAAATCCTCTTGGTTTGAAATATTCCAATCAGCCAGGTTATGGTCATAAAAAGATACAAAAGAGTTGAAACATACTCCGGAACAACAAAAAGATTTATGGTCGCACTTATAATAACTATTCTGGCAAGAATTAAAAATAAAAATCCCAAAGTAAACATCTGCCAGCTTTTTGACATCAGCCCGCCCCTGACCAATGACATAATATTCATTGACCAGAATAAACAGATAATAATACACAATAAAAGGACCATATCGGCAATACCGGCGGTTGAAAGTAGTGCATTTATATCAACAGCCGCATTGGCCGTTTTGGTAAACAAAAAGCTTATCAAAAATATTCCAGACAATATATATTTTGATTTATTCATCACGAGGCACCTTTCATCAAGTTTACAACCATTGCCGCTTTTCTTATTGATTTATCAAGATTCTCATCTATATGAAATCTTTTTACCATTTCTCTTTTCATCGCCAACGGTTCGGTAATCTCTTTTTTGACCCGTCCGACTGCTTTGCGGTAAATTCCAGAGCCAAGAAAATAAAATACATACTCCAGCTGATTATCCAGCATATGCTCCAGAGCACTCATGACCGAATGCATTCTGACCGGAGCAGGTATTTTTAAAATGGCTGCATAAAATTTATCAAAACTGATTTTTGTATCAGCTCCGGGGTCAAAACCGGGGAAATAAATCAGGAACCCGTTACGAAAACCGGACAGATATTTATTAAACATCGGGTTTTGATCACCAACAACTTCTTCAACCAATGAACGAATTCTGTAAAAACAGTTATTATATAATGAAAACAAAATCGATACGATTACTTCTTCCTCATTATTAACAATCTCTTCGCCAGCCACAACCTGTCCGCCAGATTCAACCAATCCGGCAATGATCAGGCGGTAAAGAGCCCGATAGGTCACAAATTCACCTATGGGAGAGGCTTGAATAATATCAGGAAGAGTTCTGTCTCCACTTATCAATGATAGAATTCTGAACTCATCGATGCTAAGTTTTATCTCATCTTTTTTGCTCTTGGGATTCATCGTCAGTTTGACTTTGATATCATCTGGAGGCAGGACCTTTTGAATTTCGACCCACTCATCAATGCGGCGAGTTCCCTCCATAATAACATTCATAGTACTAAGCTCAATTGTAAACTGAGCATTCCGTGGTGAGGCATTCTCATTAAATTTAAAATCACCCTCTTCCCACGAAAACAGATTATAAACAATCTCTTCTATCTGAAGTTTCAAACATTCTATAATTTCATCTTTTTCAAATAGATTCATGTCAACCAGTGTTGTCCCCAACTGGCGACCGGTTTGTTTATGCATCATGATAGCGCGTTCCAGATCATCCTTGGATATTTTTCCGCGCTTCAAAAGGAGGTTACCAAAAAGATCTTCGGTCGAATTAATCGACGAAGCAAATATGATAGCACCATCCTTGAAGGCAATTTCTTTTTGCCTTGCTTTGGTCGTTATTTCCAGTATTCCCGATTTCTTGCCAGTTGCCAGCAATTGAAGAATATCAGGAAAAGAAACCGTTTTTAGATTTCCAACTAAACCCATATCAAACAATATCCCTGAATATAATGATTTCCGGAACTTGTTACTATTCTTCTATTTCTTTTATTTTATCGGGATTTCGACTGGTATTCTTAAGTCAGAAGATATTATAATTTCCGCATTTTATTTGACGTAGTTGACCATTTTGTATAAACAATTCAACGGCACCGACTTGGGATATCTCAATAAACTTGAAATCGGTTGAAATATTTGAATAATTTTGACTGATTTCATCACGAGCCGGTTTTGACAGACGTTGACAGAGTAAATATTGAGGCAGTCTGTCAGAACCTGACAATATCGCCGAAATGTCCGATTTATCAATCACCGCTTTTACAATGATATTAACGGAGTTACTATTCTCGCATAAATAATTGACATTTTTATTCAGTTCACTGTTGTTCAAAAAAGCGAGATTAAGCGAATCAAAACTAAATAACATAAAATTATCGTTCAGGTAAGTTTGATTACTGAATAATTTCTCAGGCAAGCTGAATCCTTCATAATATTTTACGCGAGATCTGTCAACCGACGTTAAATTGTCCGCACTAATATCAAAAAACAGGTTTTTAGATATAATCGGAATAAATGCATCGGCGGAATCATTTTGTTTTAAAATAAACAAAACCTCTTTGATCGTCGGGTAATCATTTGACAGAGCAACCACCGAATAATTTTCTATATTTTTGTTAGCGAGATATGGAAGTGCCGTTTTTTCAGTAATACTATAATTTTTAAAAGGTAAATTGCTGAGAATAAGTAATGTTTTATCGGTTTCAGCCAGTGCCACCGTGCCGCCCGATGATGAAAAGATAGTCACCTGATAGTCATATTTTTCAGATAACAGATGATTAAATAGAGCAACATTGGCGAAAATCAGACATGTAATAACAAGCAGTCGCCTTGATTGTTTTACGCCTATCGAAAAAGCCAAAAAAACCAACATCAGATAATAGGCGATCAATTGAAAAGGGAACAGTTGAAAAGTTTGTACCATCGCCATTTTTTCTGAGCCAAACTGATTCAATAGTAATATGGTCAGCTGCAGAAACGGTTCAACTAATGAACCGACAAAAGAACCAAAAAGCGGCAGGAGAAATGTCGCCAGAAGAATCGCAACCTCGCCAATAACAATAATCGACACCAAAGGCACAACAAAAAGATTTGACACAAATGAAATCATCGGAAGCCGTTGGAAATAAAAAGCAGACATTGGAAGTGCAACAATCTGAGCAACGACACTGATGATTAATGGAAACAGCAGAAATTTATAATACAAACGATCATGAATAGGTTTTAAATGCCGGGTGACTATAGGCGTTAAAAAGATTAATCCCCAGGCGGTTGTAAATGATAATTGAAAGCCGACATCAAAAAATTCGGTTGGTTTAATCAACAAAATTATTAGAGCTGTCGTCGCTATAATATTATTCAGATCTATTTTCCTTTGGAAAGCTTGCCCCAGCAGAACCAGTGAGACCATTATCGAGGCCCGAACAACCGATGGCTGGTTGTATGATAAAAGAGTGAACACCAAAACAACGCCAAGCAAAAAGATAGTTCGGTTCCGTGCTTTCATCGGTGAGGCTCTTAATAGAAAAATGAATACCAGTAGAACTAACGCAACATTGGAGCCGGAAACTGCCAGTAAATGCAATGTACCGCTGTCAAGAAATAATTGATATATATCAACCGGGATATCTCTGGTTTCGCCAATCAAAAAGCCGGAGGCCAGCGCCGCGGCAGATGGTGAAAGAGTTTCCTTGAACGTATCGCCAATTGCTTTTCTCAGTTTATCGATCAGTCGCATATAGTATCCTGCTCCTGCCTGATCGACCATAACTGAGTATTGATTCGACAGATAAGCGGATGCAAAAACATTCTTCAGATTCAGATACCTTTGATAATCAAACCCCGATGGGTTTTTCCCACCCTTAATAGAATATAGTGATGATTCAAACTGTAAGCGATCCCCGAACTGAAACCGGGTTGTTTCGGTTCCAATATTAAGGATGATGCGACCAGATGTTTTAATTGTCTCGCCCTGCTGCCGCAACGAATCAACATCAATATAGATACTTGTCCGATGTTCCCTGAGAATCGGCCAGTCATCGACAGTACCAAAAATCTGATATTTTTGATAGTTATCAGTGAAGTGAATAATATGCCGGGGCGGAAAAGTTTTATACCGAAAAGAAAATCCAAAAGCCGACAGCATAATCAAAGCGAGCAAAACAGCCGAGCAGGTAGTAATGTTATTGTTCTTATAATACGAGGCGATTGCAACCGGAAACATTATCAGAGATAAGACAAGATAAAACCAGGCCGAGATAGCAACATTATCGGCCAGAATAATCCCGGTTACCACCGCACCTAATATTATTACTGCCGGATATTTCCTGACCATATAATTCCTAGACAGATTTACGCTTTCTAAAAATCATCCTGAATAATCTATTTGTCTCATCGAGTTGTAATATCTTGGAAAAAATAAGATACAATATCCCGATTCCAAATATCTGGCAGACAACAATCAGAATCTTGCCTGTGATACCGCCAAAATTATAAAAAATCATACTAAAATCTATCACATTAATAATGTAATAGGATGTAACCGCGGCAAATATCATTCTTGCTATTCCAGAAAAAACGGTAAAAAATCTCATATCCGGCAATTTCTTTTTAAGATTAAAAAGCAATAAGGCAAAATTTAATATTCCTGCCACCGATGTTGCCAGCGCCAAACCGGCAAAGCCCCAGATCGGAATAAAGGCAAAGTTAAGTCCAATATTCAGCGCCACCGTAAAGATTGAATACTGCATCGGTCGTTTGGCATCACCCATTGCGTAATATGCCGGAGCGGTCACTCTGACCCCTGCAAAACCAAGTAAGCCAAGGGCATAAAAAAGCAGAGCGAACGAAGTATTTGTGGTCGCCTCTGCTCCAAAAGCGCCCCTTTCATAAATCAGCCTGACCAGATCATCACTGAAACCGGCCAGATAAACCGCCGATGGTATCACCAGGAACATGGTCAGACTAAGTGATTCATTAAATATTTT
>JAUVBC010000017.1 GCA_030591405.1 Candidatus Zixiibacteriota bacterium | reverse complement strand
TTAAGGTCGGCTCGGCTGATTTATCCGAAAAAGCAATTGAGACTCTCCAGATTGTTGCAGAACACTTGAAACCGCTTTCAAATCATATCCGAATTGAAGGTCATACTGATAATCGACCAATTAAAACTATAAGATATCCCTCTAATTGGGAACTATCATCGGCGCGAGCTACCGAGGTCGTAAGATATTTTATTGATCACCATGAGGTCAGTCCAAATGAAATATCGGCTCTTGGTTATGGTGAGTACCGGCCATTGATCTCCAACAATACCGAAGATAATCGAGCCAAAAATCGGCGGGTTGATATTGTCGTTATGACTATGGAAATTACTGCCACGGAACCGACCTCGCAGTTTTATAACTCGAATTAAATTCAAAGCGGAAAAATATTTCCGGCTCAAAGGTATCATTTTCCACAACAATACTTGATCAAGCTATTCCAATATTTCTTAAAAGCCTGTTTAATAACAAGTTAATCATATTTTTTATTTTTGGCACCGGCATTGCTTTTCACTTGTTCGGATAATGATATGTCAGAAGTTATAAAAAATATAGTGTTTAACAAGAGTGGTATTCCGCTTTACCGGTCTTTTCTGAATATGGCTTCAGCCCGGCACAAACTGATTGCCGGAAATCTGGCCAATATTTCGACTCCGGGTTACAAAAGTAAAGACATCGATTTTCATGGTGAGCTAAACAAAGTTGTTAATGATAAGGGCCATTTAAAAGGCAAGATGACTCATGCGGCACATCTTCCGGTCGGTCGTTCACAACTTAGAGGCCCTGATATTATTGTCAATAAGTCTATAAATGGAAACGGTATCAATAATGTTGATGCTGACGCTGAAATTGCCAATCTGGCTCAAAACCAGATTTATTACAGTATTGGTGCCAGATTATTGGCCAGCAAATTTCAGGGATTACGCAATGCCATTAAAAGTAAGTAGAGGTTTATAAATGTCCGGTTTATTTAGTTCAATTGAAGTTTCAGCATCGGGAATGACTCTGCAGCGACAAAAAATGGATGTCGTGGCACAGAATATTGCCAATGCCGAAACGACCAAAACTAAGGACGGTACCCCGTACCAAAGAAAAAGAATTATTGTTTCTGAGGCAAAGGAATCGGTTCCTTTTAGAACTGCGATGTCGGATGCACGGACAAAGTTATCACGGACAAACAGCAGACATCTGGTTAGCAGCCCCAAGCATTCCAATGCCAATCTGGAAATTTCCAAAGCGAGTGCCAATGAAATCAATGATCCGGCCAGCTCTTTCAGGTTGGTTCATGATCCCGATCATCCGGACGCCGATGCTGATGGTTTCGTGAAGATGCCGGATATTGAAATTGTCAATGAAATGGTTGATATGATGGCCGCCTCGCGGGCCTATGAAGCAAATACGATGGCTATTTCGACAGCCAAAGAGATGGCCAAGAACGCTCTTGAAATATAATTGGAAGGATAGATAGATGAAGATTAATTCAATAGGAATCAATGCTTATCAGGAAATGGCCGGCAGAGCGCAGGCCAACAAAAAACCGGTTGAAACAAATATAACTAATCAGATTCAGAAAACTGAAAAGATTCAGATCCCAAGTCGGATTAATCGGATCGGTTCCGATTTGTCAATTAAGCTTGAAGGTGAAGAATATGCAGATATGCTGTCGCCAGAGGAAAAACAGGCATTGGAACTTCTGTTTGAAAAGTATGGTGATAAGCGAGGAATTACAAATTCAAATGCAGCCAATCGACCAGGATTGGGAACATTTGTGGATGTGAAATTATGACCAATGGAATTGGACAGATAGGCCGACTTATTCCTGCTCTACAGCAGGGAAGCGAAATCAAAGGCGGTTCGGTAGCGAATGAACCTGATGGGAAATTCACCGATGTTTTTGGCAAGCTTATTAATTCGGTTAACTCTATCCAGCAGGAATCGGCTCAGGCACAGGAGTTGTTGGCGACCGGTGAGGCTGCCGATCTTCATCAGGTGATGATTGCCGTTGAAGAAGCTGGCATCACCATGGATCTCTTTTTGGAAATTAGAAATCGATTATTAGAAGGATATCAATCGCTTGTAAAAATGCCTATGTAAAATAACTATTTGAATAATTCTGCCATAGGATCGGCTGATATTAATAAATAGGAATTGTAATGGAATATTTTAAGGAATTGTCTTCAAATGTTTCCGAATTTATTCGGAAAATGTCTCCCAGCCAGGTAACAATGCTGATTGGCGTTTCGCTGAGCATTATTGTTGGCCTTTTCGTTGCCGCCAGTTGGATTGGCGGTGAAATCAATTACTCAGTTTTATATTCTCAAATGGATGCATCTGAGGCTGCTGAAGTAGTAATGTATCTTGATGAAAATAATAAATCGTATAAAATTACAGATGGCGGACGAACCATCCAGGTACCGTCCGATGAAGTGTACAGCCTGAGAATATCGCTGGCCTCGGAGGGATTGCCCCAATCGGGGAATATTGGTTATTCTATTTTTGACCAATCAAATTTGGGAATGACTGAATTTTTGCAAAATCTCAATTTCCGTCGGGCTCTGGAAGGCGAATTGATGAAAACAATTATGCAGCTGAACAATGTTCAGGCCGCTCGAGTGCATATTGTGATGCCTAAAGATCGCCTTTTCAGACAGGATAGAAAAGACGCGACCGCTTCAATTGTCTTAAAATTGAAAAAGAAGGGTGGGCTGGATAAATCGCAATTATCCGGAATTACACATCTGGTGGCCTCATCGGTTGAAGGTTTGAAACCGGAAAATATTTCTATTGTCGATTATCATGGAAACCTTCTTTCGTCGGCGAATGAAACAGACGTTCTGGCTGGCCTGACCACTTCGCAATTGGAAGTCAGGAAAAATGCAGAAAAATATCTTGAAGGTAAAGCCCAGTCGATGCTTGATGGTGTTATCGGAGACGGCAAATCGATAATCCGGGTGTCGGTGGATATGAATTTTAGGCAGGTTGAAAAAACATCCGAGTTGTATGATCCGAACTCTTCTGTTATTCGCAGTGAAGAGAAAACTGAAGAATCAGCGGCGGCTACAGATAAGCAGGATGAATTTGCCGAAAGCAAGGATGACAAAAAGGTCGAGACTTCTATTGCCAATTATGAAATAAGTAAAACGGTTGAACATATTGTCAACTCAGTCGGTAATATTGAAAGGCTGACTGTGGCAGTTATGATTGACGGCATTTATAAAGATGTTGAAAATACAGAGGGTGTTTTAGAAAATATCTATGAACCACGTCCGCAGGAAGAGATTGACCGCCTTACCGCGATTGTGAAAAGTGCGGTAGGTTTTGATCAACAGAGAAGTGACCAGATCGAAGTTGTCAATATTCCGTTTGATAAACAATCAATGGAACATGATCAACAACAATTGGATCAAATGGTTCAACTTGAATTTTATTATGATATCGCCAAAAAGATCGGATGGGGATTACTCGCGATAGTGGTTCTGTTTTATGCACGAAGCAAAGCAAAAAGATTGTTCTCATCTCTAGGAAGATTACTCCCCGGAGTCAGAGTAATTCCTAAGACCGTTATTTCTGAGGAGGAAGAGGACGAGGAAGAATCGATTGCGATTGAGGATGAAGAACCAATGCCGGTTGTTGTAAAGAAGAAACGAAAAGCTACAGTTGTCGACTCAATGCAAAAAGTGGCCAATGAAAAGCCTGAAGAGGTCGCCAGGGCGATAAAAACGATGATGTTGGAAGGCACTCACAATGAGTAAAGAAGATTTATCAAATTATACGGCGATTCAAAAAGCGGCGATCGCGCTTATTTCTTTTGGAACAGAAGTCTCGGCATTAGTCCTGAAAGGGATGTCGGACTCCGATGTTGAAAAGTTGACTATAGAAATAGCAAATTTGAGGGATGTCTCTCCAGAGCTTCAGGAGCAGGTTGTTAAGGAATGCCATGATATTTTCATTGCCCGTGAATATATTTCTCAGGGTGGTGTTGATTTTGCCAGAGAAATTTTGGATAAAGCGGTTGGCTCCAAGCGAGCCAATGAAATTCTTGGTAGACTTGAATCATCTTTTCAAACATCAGGTTTTAATCTATTGAAAAGTATTGATACCAAACAGTTGGTTGGTGTCATTCAGAATGAGCATCCGCAAACTATTGCCGTTATTTTGACTCAGTTGACGCCGGCGCAGGCGGCTTCAATTCTGTCTGATCTGCCGTCGGAATTACAATCTGAAGTATCATTACGTATAGCCACCATGGAAAAAATATCTCCGGAAATACTAAAAGAGATAGAGACAACGCTTTCGACTCACTTTGAAGATAGCGCCGCCGGTGATATTACTCTTTCCGGTGGAAGTAAAACGATGGCAGAGATTCTTAACACAATTGATACGGCTGCTGAGAAAAATATACTTCAGGCGCTTGAAGCCGAGAATGCAGAATTGGCCGCTGAAATTAAAAATATGATGTTTGTCTTTGATGATCTGATTCTTCTTGATGACCGTTCAATTCAAAGATTACTCAAAGAGGTTGAGTCACGTGATCTGGCGGTTGCCCTTAAGGCAGCTTCGGAAGAAGTTCGGGCGAAGATCTACTCTAATGTCTCGGAACGTGTTGCAATTATGATTAAAGAAGAAATGGAATTTATGGGTCCGATGCGCCTTTCCGATGTTGAAACTGCCCAGCAGCAGATTGTGGAAGCTGTTCGCAGGCTTGAGGAAGAGGGACAGATTGTTGTTGCCGGTCGTGGCGGCGGAAAGGATGACGTCATTGTCTAACAGACTGATTTGTCCTCAGATTGTCAGCGAAAAAGTAATTATTGGCGATTTCAGATCTGACATCATCATCGATCGCCAAGCTGAAGAAATCGTCAGGAATGAATTTCCGGAAATCGAGATCATAACATCGGTAGAGGGAAATAAGTTGATCCCTATTGCCAGCCTGGTAAAACTTGATAAACGTCTTAAAGCAGAGAGTGAACAGAAACGAATTGAATCTTCCAATAAGGCTAAAGAAGCGCAAGAAAGCGGATATAAAAATGGGTATCAAGATGGACTTAACAAGGGGCATGAAGAGGCGCAGAAAGTGATTCAAAATTTTGCATCTTTGATAAGTGCGGCTACCAGTCAACGTGAAGTTCTTTACAATGATGCCAGAAAAAATATACTTGAATTGGTCACCAGTATTGCCAGAAAAATAACTTTTGGCGCCGCCAGAACCGATCCTGATGTCACTGCCGGAATCATTTCGGGTGTCATAGACAAATTAGTCGATAAGACGAAATTAAAAATTAAAGTACATCCCGAACATTATCCATCAATAGAACAGCAGATTGAACGTTTTAAAGGCGATTCAACCGCGATCAAAGAAATTTCTATTGAACCGGATGCTCGTGTTCGCATGGGCGGTTGTTATATTGAAACACCTTCCGGCGATATTGATGCCCGAATCGAGAGCCAAATGGATATTATCGCAAGCACTTTTGAAAATAATTACGGTGAATAGTGAATACAATTCCTTATGATCTTTATGCTCGCCGGATAGATGAGATAAGTACTATCAAACATTCAGGTCGAGTTGTCAAAATAGTCGGTCTAATAGTAGAATCGGAGGGGCCGGCTGTTTCAATAAATGATCTCTGTCAAATTGAAAATTCTGAGACCGGCAAAAAGATAAAAGCCGAGGTCATTGGGTTTCGAGATAATCGCATATTATTGATGCCGCTTGGCTCGGTCAACGGGATAACCCCCGGTGCAGTTGTTATCTCAACTGGTGAACAGCTGCGTGTTGGGGTTGGCGAAGAATTAATCGGCCGGGTTATAGATGGGCTGGGTCGTCCGATAGATGGCAAAGGCCCAATTAACTGCTCCACCACTCGAACCATTGATTCTGAGCCAATTCCTGCCATGACAAGGAAAAGAATAACTGAACCGTTAAGAACTGGAATATCGGTAGTAGATATAATGGCCTCAATCGGTCAGGGGCAGAGGCTTGGTATCTTTTCCGGCTCCGGTGTCGGAAAATCGGTGATGATCGGCATGATGGCGAGAGGTTCATCGGCTGATATAAATATTATTGCCTTAGTAGGTGAGCGTGGGAGAGAGATCAGAGAATTTATTGAAAAAGACTTGGGTCCAGAAGGTCTGAAAAGATCGATTGTTGTCGCGGTCACTTCCGATCAACCTGGTTTGATAAGAGTAAAGGGGGCGATGACCGCCACCGCTATCGCCGAATATTTTCGCGATCAGGGGAAAAATGTTATGCTCCTGATGGATTCGATTACCAGAATAGCGATTGCTCAAAGGGAAATTGGTTTGGCCGCCGGAGAGCCGCCGGCAACCAAAGGTTTCACTCCTTCGGCATTTGCGATGCTCCCCAAAATTCTGGAACGAGCCGGGACCAATGATAAAGGCTCCATCACCGGACTCTATTCTGTACTGGTAGAAGGTGATGATTTTAACGAACCGATCTCAGATGCAGTCAGATCGATTCTGGATGGTCATGTAACATTATCAAGAAAACTTGCCTCGCATAATCAATATCCGGCTGTCGATGTTTTAGATTCGATTAGCCGGTTAATGCTTGATATTTCCACTCCTGAACATATTGAAGTGGCAGGAAGAGTGCGGGAGATTATTGCGACTTATCGTGAGTCAGAGGATCTCATCAATATTGGCGCTTATGTTAAAGGTTCATCACAAAAGATAGATTATGCCATATCCAAGATAGATCAAATAAACCAGTTTTTCCGGCAGGGTATAAGAGAAGAGCGCGATTTCGACGAATCATTATCGGCCTTAGCTGAGATCATTTCAGATTCGGCGCCGGTGGGAGAATCTAATGAAGAAGTTCAAATACCGGCTGGAGCCACTGCTTAAGCTTAAGGCTTATCGCGAAAAGGAAGAGCAAAAGGTTCACGCCGCGGCCCTCCAAAAAGTATATTCCCAGGAAAATTCGCTGGTTAATATCAATTCCGATTGCACAAACAATCAAAAAAGTTTGAGAAAAATTCAGTTGGGAAACCTTGATTTATCTCTGTTGTCTGGTTACTCCCGATATTTTGTGAAATTAAAAAAGGATGAATTTATTGGGCGCGAGATGTTAAAAGTCTTTAAAAAAGATACCGAAGAGAAACGACTCAAACTTCTCGAAGCAACCAAACAACGTAAGATATATGATAAACTCAAAGAGAAACACCACGAAAAATATACTCATGAGCTTGAACAGGTTATTCAAAAGGAACAGGATGAAATAGCTGCGCAAATTACAAGACAAAAAAAAGACTCCTGCTCATAAACAGGAGTCTCAAGGTAGTAGCTGATAGATACTGTGTCCGCAGTTAACTTACAACTACTTTAATAAAATCATCTTTTTACTTTGAGTAAACTCTTCAGCGTCTAATCGATAAAAATAAATGCCTGACGCGATCTTACTTCCATTAGCATCAATACCATCGAAAATCACCGAATGTTTACCTGCCGGTAGTTTCTCATCAGTCAAAGTCTTAACCGTCTGTCCCAACACATTAAAAACAGTCAATTTAATATGAGTTGCTCTGGGAAGTTCAAACTGAATTTTGGTACTCGGATTAAACGGATTGGGGCTGTTCTGCGCCAGTAAATATTCTTTGGGGAGGATAAACTCTTCCTCATCATCAATATCAGTTGCCGATTTTATATCAACATAACCGGTTGTAAAATATGGTGCAAATGATTGTCCGCCAGCCGCAGTTGTCTGATGGAATTCGAGAGATTGGCCCGACGGCACCAGGTAGCTTGTTGAATCTATCAAAACCAGTTCATCTTGTGCCGCCAGTGCCACATCAAAAACAATGGTTGCCAACAAACCGCTGCCAGGGGTTAATGGTGTATTTTCGCCAAAAGTTATTCCAATATGTATATTTTTTTGGCTTTGATTCGCTTCCTCGATTTGTTGCGCTGCTTCACTGCGGGAGCCGGCAAAAATAACATCATTATAGAGCAGGTTGTCAGAAGAAAAAGAAAATGTCAGATCGATTTTTGAGAGATCTTCCTCGTTTTTGCCATAAACACCAACGACCACCTGATCGCCAGCCATCACGCCAACAGAATCGACCCAGACAGAATCATAATTTGGCGGTGCCTCATTTACTGTTATGCTGCCGCTAATAAATTGCGGAATATATGATGAAGAAGCGGTTTCATCGGTAAGAATTGTTCTCTTCGGATTAGAATCAAGCGGCCATGTCGCCGTGTCAATTGGAATTGTTGTCCCGGCGGCTGCGGGCAGAATATCAAAAAAGATATTATAAAGTAAACCACTGCCAGCTGGAATATAACCATCCCAATCAAAAACCGCCAATAGTACCAAGTTGGCGGAGTCGCCCACCTCAATGCTAATTCCTGTATTATTCTCAAGCCGGCTACTTAGTATTGAAACTGAATCAAAATCGAGTTTAAGCGTGTCAAAACTAATGACAACTTGGGCTCCGCTTAATAAACTGTCATTATACAGGTAGACCGGTAATTTGGCAGTTCCTACTGATGGCACCGTGATATTTCCAACCCAGACCGTATCTGGTTCACCGGGATCAGCCGCCAAACATGGAACGGTTGCCAATAATAAAAAGCATCCAAATATCAAAATTGCTAATTTCTTCATAATATTCCTTCTGTCAAAATACAAAACTAGTTATCAGCAAATTGGGTGCAAACAATGCAGTTTTTTAAAACATTTCGAACTGTGTCATATCCTGTAGTAATTCAACAGGTTGTAGAAATTATTTCATCATTAAATATAAACAGTTTTCCATCATTAGGCAAGCGAAAACTTATATCAACCAAAAATATGAACCAAATTGCAAAATGATGAAGGGGAGAGATAAAAATTCAACCGATCTGGAAACGGTTACTTTGCTAATCGGAATATTTTTCCGTTTAAATGAAAACTGTCGCTACAAAACAAGACGAAATAACATTATTTGTTTGGTGTAACTAAGTGCCTAACAAGTTGATACATCATTTCATTTATGCCAGATATAACTTCGGTACCGCTGTTGCTTAAAGATAAACTGGAGGATTGGATTAAATATGATTAAAGGATTATATCGTTCAGGATCGGCCATGGTGCCGCGAATAAAGCAGCAGGAGACTATTGCCAATAATCTGGCCAATGTTTCGACGCCCGGATATAAGAAAGATATGCTGTTCACGCGTGAGCTTACCAGGCAACAATCAAAAAACGCCATTCGCCAAACAGATTGGCAAACGCCAATGATCGATCAGATTTATACCCAGCATTCTCAGGGAACACTGGATAAAACGGGGAATCCACTTGATCTCGCTCTTGAGGGGGAAGGCTTTTTGATGGTCGAAACCTCGGACGGCGAAAGTCTGCTAACTCGTGCCGGAAACTTTTCAGTTGATCCGCAGGGATTTTTATCGACCGCTGATGGGTATCGTCTGATGGGAGAAGGTGGCACAATCAATGTCGGTAATGGTGATGTAAGCATTTCCGAAGCGGGTCAGGTAGAAGTCAACAATGATATTATCGGGACAATCCGAGTTATCGAGGTAGAAAACAAGAACCAGCTAAGCAAAATCGGGCGTTCCGCATTTATGATCCCTGATGGAATTGAACCGGTCGCGGCGGTCAATTTTGCCATCAGACAGGGGTATCTGGAAACTTCCAATGTTGACATCGTCAAAGAGATGGTCGAAATGATTATTTCTTACCGCAACTACGAAGCTGATGCCAAATCGATTCAGACTCAGGATCAATCGCTGGAAAAATTAATGAGTAATGTTGGACGAATTAGATAGAGAAATAATGATAGGAGATAGATTCCATGATTAAGGCAATGAGAACCGCCGCCTCCGGTATGTCGGGGCAACAGATGAATATTGATAACATTGCCAATAACCTGGCTAATGTTAATACCACCGGGTTTAAAAAATCGAAACTTGAGTTTCAGGATGTATTATACCAGAACTATCGTCAGGCCGGTACCGCATCGGCAGTGGGGGCGGTAATCCCGACCAATCTGGCGGTTGGATATGGAACCAAACCGGTTGCGACAACCCGTGAATTTTCAGTTGGCGATTTTATGCAGACAGGAAATCCGATGGATATGGCGATTTCAGGCAACGGCTTCTTTCAGATCCAGACGCCTGACGGCAACGCCGCTTATACCCGCGATGGAACCTTTAAAATCTCTGCCGAGGGGCAGGTTGTTAACTCTGATGGTTTCATGATGCTTCCAGAAGTAACCATTCCTGAAGATGCTAATTCGATTTCGGTCAGCATTGATGGCCAGATTTCGGTTATGCTAACCGGTACTACTGAACCTCAGGTAATCGGAACTATTGAGTTGGCAAGATTTGTTAACCCTGCCGGTTTATCGGCGGTGGGACATAACCTATATAATCAGACCGGAGCCTCGGGTGATCCGATTTTGGGAACCCCGACTCAGGATGGATTAGGAAAAATTGAACAAGGTTATCTGGAGATGTCTAACGTCGCAATAGTTGATGAGATGGTTAACATGATTATCGCTCAGCGCGCTTATGAAATCAACTCCAAGGTGATCCAGACCAGTGACGATATGTCACAGATTGCAAATAATCTAAAACGATAGGATAAGTAAATGAAAAACGGCAAATGGATTTGTCTGATTATCATCGGATTGATATTGATGACCGCTGCCAACAGTTTTTCCGAAACAAACTTTGAGCGACTTTTATCCGAAAGCATTATCAATTTTTATGATCTGAATGAATATGATATCGAGATTGAATTAAGAAGCAATCATTTCAATACCGAGTCTCTTGACTTTGATAGTCTCACTATAAAACCGATGAGTCAGTCAAAACCTCGCGGGCTTTTGTCCTTTAAGGTCGCCTTGTTTAATGAGGGGCAGATCATTAAAGAGGGGCAGACAAGAGTTAAGGTAGCCTACTTTGAAGAGGTTCTGATCGCGGCCGATCGAATCGGGCGACATAAAATTATAAATTCAGAAAATTGTATATCGAAACGAATGGAGACAACATCCCTGACTTCAAATCCGCTAACATCGGAAAATAGTTTGGCGGAACTCTGGGCAAAAAGGAGTATCAAAAAAGGTCAGATATTATCCTCAGGTTCAGTAGAAAAAATACCTACCATTTTGACCGGTCAGGGTGTCTCCATTCTCTATAAATCGTCTATCCTGGAAATTTCAGCCAAAGGTAAAGCTATGGAATCAGGTTACGTCGGTGATAAAATCAGAATTAAGAACGATCAATCAAAAAGAATCTTAACCGGCACCATTGTCGATGGCGAAACCGTTAAGATTGCCGGAAGGTAAAGGATAAAAGAAAATGAATTTCAAAAAAGTATTATTGATAACGACCGTTCTTTTGCTTTTGCCATTTACATTGAAAATATGGTCGGGTGATTTTGGACAGGCTACCTCGCTTTTTACAGATATAAAGGCGAATCGGGTTGGCGACATACTAACAGTATTGATTTACGAATCTTCCAACGCCTCAAGCCAGGCCGAAACAAAAACACAGAAGTCAGGAGATTTTTCAACTTCAGGCGGACCGGGAAGCGGGACCTTAAGATTTATTCCAATCTTTGGTGCCAATGGAGAAAATTCCAGCTCGCATAAAGGAAAAGGGGAGAACCTTCGTTCTCAATCGTTACGCGGTAAAATGACCGTTACTGTTGTCAGTGTTAAAGACAACGGCGATCTGATTGTTCGCGGAAGCCGTACTATCGGTATTTCAAAAGACAAGGAAACGATGACACTAACCGGAATTGTTCGGCAGAAAGATATAAAATCGGACAATACCATCGAATCGTATTTATTAGCAGACGCCGAGATCTCATATACCGGCAAAGGCGCGGCGAATACCGCCAGCCGTCCCGGAATATTGATGCGATTTCTTGACTGGCTATTTTAGGAGACAAATATGTTTGGATTTGTATGCACTCGAGTTTCAATCCCGTCTTTTATGGTGGCCCTGTTAACCGTGCTGATTTTTCTGTCTGGAATATCGGCTGAAAGTGCAGTTAGGATAAAAGATATTACGACGATTCATAATGAGGATGAAATTGATTTAATCGGTTATGGATTGGTTATTGGTCTTGATGGCAGCGGAGATGGCAAAGGCGCTCTGTTTACGATGCAATCATTAGCGAATATGATGGAACGAATGGGGCTGACGGTCGAAACTGACAAGCTAAAAGTGAAAAATGTCGCGGCGGTGATGGTAACCGGGCGGCTTTCCTCAAATAATACTACCGGCAGCAGAGTTGATGTAACCGTCTCATCGATTGGTGATGCTTCCTCATTACAAGGGGGAACATTGCTGATTACGCCGTTATCATCGGCCGATGGCAATGTTTTTGCCATGGCTCAGGGACCAATATCTATCGGTGGATTTAATGTGCAGGTTGATGATGGTAATAAAATAATTAATAACTATACGCTGGTCGGACGAGTGCCGGGCGGCGGTAAGGTTACCAGGACTCTTGAGAAATCAAACGATGATGGCGATGTTCTACTGTTTCTCCATTCACCTGATTACACAACCGCGACCCGGATTGCCGATCGGATCAATAACAAATATGGCTTAACCGCTTATGTCGATGATGTCGCCACGATCAGGATTCAAGTTCCCGATTCGCTGTTGTATCATAACGAGCGGATGCACTTTATCGCGGATATTGGTACCATGCAGGTCCAGCCGGATGAAAGGGCAAAAATTGTCATTAATGAGCGAACCGGAACTATTGTTGCCGGTGAACATGTGACTCTTGCGCCGGTGGCGATTGCTCATGGTAATATTACTGTCAGTATAAAATCATTCCCGGTAATTTCGCAACCAGAGCCCTTTTCACAGGGCGAAACGGTTGTCACCGATGAATATCAGATTGATGTCGATGTAGAACCGGCACGAGTGGTCTATTTGGAAGAGGTCATTTCACTGGCCGATGTTGCCAATGCCCTCAATATGATCGGTGCCACACCTCGTGATATCATTGCCATTTTTCAGGCGATGAAACAGGCCGGAGCATTAAGGGCAGAGTTGGTGATTATCTAATTATGAATATAACTTTTCCGACATCAGAAACGAATCGCAATAGCGAACCGCAATCGCTGCCGCTGAAAAAAACAGTAAATATTGAAGCCGAAAAGAAACGGCTATTTAAGGCGGCCAAAGAATTGGAGTCGCTGTTTTTGAATCAGTTGCTGAAAACGATGCGCCAGACGATTCCAAAATCAGAGCTGAGTGAAGGTTTTGGCTTAGGCGATGGGCTCGGAAAAGATGTCTATACAGAGATGTTTGATCAGGAACTGGCGATGAAGATGGCCGGTGTTGGTGACAGATCGATGGCGAGTCAATTAT
>JAUVBC010000292.1 GCA_030591405.1 Candidatus Zixiibacteriota bacterium | reverse complement strand
GGGATAATTCGCTGTCAGCGGCACGAGCATACTCGCAATGGCAGAAATAGTATCTTTTTTCATCCTGAGTTTTCGCCTTTTTATATTCCTCGGGAAAAGCCGGCGCTTTGGTAATATAAATAGTGTTGCCTTTCCTCTCAGGTTTAATCAAAAATGCTTTCCCATGCAGGTAATCAATCAGCTTATCAATATCTTTATGTTTATCATATTCTGTCTTATAATCAACCATCGAATCATCCTGACAACTGCAGGAACATTCTTTCATTATTTTCCAGCGATCTTTTTCATCAGGAATAAGCCGGTCGAATTTTTCCATCACGGTTTTCACCCAGGCTGCTTTTTCTTGGGGATTTGCTTTATCAATTTCTTCGCTCCCCTTTAGCAGCTTTTTCCGCTCTGCCTCATCTATAAATTCTTTTAAATTCTTCTTAAGTTTTTCGTGCCAGGGTATTTCTTTCATCATGAAACTCCGTCAAAATGTTCATCAATAAATATAAATAATCAATATTACCTTTTTTGGCAATCGATAATATTCTCGGTAACTTTACCATCCGAATTTTTTATTTTCAGAATAATCTGCATCGTTTTATCTGATCTCTTACGATAAGTAAGCCCGTCAAATCGAATTTCGCCGTCACCGGCACTAATAAATGGAAAAGTTACGACCTCATCCTTCTCTTCCCATCCGGTTAAATCAGCATTAAAATGCTTTACTCTTAGAACCGGATCGGTGGAATCAAATGTAATAGTAAAAATCTCATAAAAACTGACGCTGTCATTTGTTATTAGTTTGAAGATTCCACTCATGCTCCCGCCCGACTCCGGTAACCACACCTCTTCAAAATGTCCCCCAAACGCCTCACCTTCCCAAAAACCAACAAGCCATTCAAAATCATCAAATGAAACTAAATTATTTTGTTCATTATTCATTCTACTCTCCGAAAGACAGGTTTCTGATGAAGCCCAACAAACTGTTACTAGTATCAAACAGAGCAGGCATTTTTTTATAATCATTTTACTTCCTAAACCAAATTAAACTTATTCATCTGTTTAGACGACAGTTTTATTATAATGTGACAGATATCAAAAGAACAAAAAAGTTACCAAAATAAAAGACTTTGATAACTGCTGAAGAGCCGTATATTTAGAAAGTACTAACAAACTATGACACGAGGAAAATATGTCTCATATTCTTAGCTTATACAATGTTCGCACCTGTCGCTTTTTTGCAGCCGCAATTATAATCATTTTAATATTAGCGCAGTCATCCAAGTCGACCGGACTATTTGATGAAGCAACAAATGCCGATACTCTCGGCCCCAGTCAGATTCATCAGTATATGTCCCAGAAAAAGATTGAGGCATTTAATCTTCAACGAACATCTGCAATCGACACCGAGCCATATCGCCACGACCAAACCGAATTTGATGTCAATTTTTATAGTGTAGATATCGAGATTGACGTTCCGACTGAGGAGATTTTCGGAACGGTGACAACCGAGGCCAAATCATTATCTACTGACCTTCTTAATATTGAAATCGACCTCGTTAATATTTTGACAATTGATAATATCGTTTCCGGCGCCACCAACCTGAGCTATACGCGCACCGGCGATCGCGTTTTCATCGAGCTTGACCAAACATATCAACCGGGAGAGTACTTTACATTTACAATAGATTATCATGGCCATCCTGAGGCGGCTGGTTTTGATGGTTTTAGTTTTGGCACTAATGACGGCTATCCAATTATATCTTCCTTATCCGAACCATATATGTCCCGAACCTGGTGGCCATGCAAAGACAGAAATGATGATAAAGCCGACTCAATGGACATTTCCATCACTTGCGCAACCAATCTTTTTTGCGCCTCCAACGGAACCCTGATAGACACTATTCAGAATGGCGACGGCACCTGGACCTTTAATTATGAGGTCCGTTACCCGATTGTGACTTATCTTTTCTCAGTTGCAATTTCTGAATATCAGATTTGGACCGATTGGTACCATTACAGCCCAACTGACTCGATGCCAATTATAAACCATGTTTACCCCGACTATTTTAGCTATTCGAAGACAACGGATCATTGGGGTGCAACCCCATCCATTCTGGAAGTTTTCAGCGAGATATTTGGAGAGTATCCCTTTCTTAACGAAAAATATGGGCATGCCAATTTCCAATGGGGTGGCGGTATGGAACATCAAACCTGCACCTCTATGGGTGGAAGTTCCTTCGGATTTTCCGAACCGGTTGTGGCGCACGAAGCTGCTCATCAGTGGTGGGGAGATATGATAACCTGCAATAACTGGCATGATATTTGGCTGAATGAGGGATTTGCCTCTTACAGTGAAGCACTTTATTACGAAGTAAAAAATGGAGTTGCTTATTACCACGATTATATGGAAGATATGGCCAGCGGCGGCGGCACTTATTCAGGTCCAATATATGTTTATGATACTACCAGTGTCGGTAATATTTTCAGTCTTATTGTTTATGATAAAGGTGCCTGTGTTTTGCACATGCTCCGTCACGTTGTGGGTGACGCAACCTTTTTTGATATTCTTCAGACTTATTACAGCAGTGTTTATCAACATGCCGATGCTACCACCGAGCAGTTTAAAAATCTTTGTGAATCGGTATCAGGAATGGAGTTGGATTATTTCTTTGATCAATGGATATACGGCACCTATCGACCACATTATAATTATTCCAGTTATTTCGAAATCGACAATAGTGATGGATTCTACTGGACCTATCTCAATATTAAACAAACACAAACTTCCTCTCCTCAGTTTTTCACCATGCCGCTGGATATAATACTCAGCTACTCACCTTTTGATGTGGACACATTTAATATATTCAATGATACTAACGACATCACCTATATATTTAAGACCGAGCAGTTGCCATCAAACGCCACGATTGATCCCGATGATTGGGTATTAAAATATACCAGTCAGGGGACTTTTTTCCAGCTAATCCCTTTCCCGTTAGAAAATGCTGACCAGTATGCCGAATACGAGAATACCATTATTGCACGCGGCGGATATGGGCAGAAATATTACGAAATATTATCCGCCAATCTACCTGACGGTCTTCAGCTTGGCTCCGCAACCGGGATCATCTCAGGCATCCCGACTGAATTCGGAGAGTATTCAATCCGTGTCCGGGCATGGGATAATCTCAGCTCATATGAAGACACCCTTGATTATGATCTAACCGTAAACGAATATGCCGGTTTGCCCGGTGATGCCGACCTTAATCTATCGGTAAACATTCTTGATATAGTTTTCATCATTGATTATAAATATAAATCAGGGACACCTCCTCAGAGACCAGATCTCGCTGACCCTAATAATGACTGTCTAATTAACATTCTTGATATTGTTTAT
>JAUVBC010000126.1 GCA_030591405.1 Candidatus Zixiibacteriota bacterium | reverse complement strand
CTTAATGCTCAAAAAAAATGAACACTGGAACCCAAAAATCGCTTGACATTAAAGACAGTCGCTACCGGTTTGTGTTAAATGTAATAAATAGTCAGACTGATTATAATTCCTGAACTTTTTGTTCGATAAACTGTTAAAAAACTTGATGATAAAAATAAAATATCATATTCTTTCTGCTATATTAGTCGAAAGAATATGCAACGATGATAAAAATTATATAGCCTGAGGTAACAGATGAGAAAAACCTTATTAGTTCTATTTGTTTTTGCTTTAATATTTAACTCTACAATCATTTTGGGGAATGATATTCCGCCGCTTCAAAAAGAGATTTTTGGTGCCCGCAATAAAGTAATGCCGGCATTGGTTCATATTCAGCCGGTTGTGACTGATTTTCGGACCGGCAAGATGGTCAAACAATCGGTGGTCGGTTCCGGAGTGATATTTCATGCGGATGGGTATGTGGTCACCAATTATCATGTGGCCGGCAAAGCTGACCGGATTATATGTACTCTTGGCGATAAGGAACAGGTCAAAGCTGAATTAGTCGGAGGTGATCCTTCAACCGATGTGGCGATAATAAAATTGGACCTGTCAGAATATAACGGAAAATTAAATGTGGCCGAGTTTGGTGACTCAGATACGCTTCAGGTCGGCCAATATGTTCTGGCGATGGGTTCTCCGCTGGCGCTTTCGCGTTCGGTGTCGTGCGGCGTTATTTCAACTACCGACCGTTATTTTCCCGGTGAAACCAGATTGCCTTCAGGTGAACGGACCGGGATCTACAATAACTGGATTCAGACCGATGCCGCGATCAACCCCGGTAATTCTGGCGGTCCGCTGGTTGATCTTGACGGCAAAGTTATCGGGATAAACTCACGAGCGACGATGTTTGCCAATAATATCGGTTTTGCGATCCCTGTCAATATTGTCAAGGAGGTAGTTGATCAGATCCTTGTCAATGGTAAGGTTCTCAGAAGCTGGATCGGGGTGCGGTGTCAGGCCTTACAGGATTTAGAGGGATGGTTTGGGACCGACCGTGATAAAGGCGTTTTGGTCGCATCGGTTGCAACCCGCTCACCCGCCGAGGAAGCGGGACTTGAGGCGGGTGATATTATTCTCGAAATAAATAATGATCCGGTTTCGGCCCGTTTTGAAGAGCAGCTACCTAATTTTTATAAAAAAATAGCCGATTACCCGATTGGTTCAGATATTCAAATGGTGGTGCAGCGGGGCGAAGAAAATATTTCAATAAATGTTTTAACCCATGAGCTTGGCGAGATAATGGGTGAGGATCTGGAATGCAAGGATTGGGGATTCACCGTTAAGGCGATTACCACCCAGATGGCGGTCGAAAATCAGCTTGATGATACCCTTGGTGTTCTTGTGGCCGGTGTTAAAAGAGTTGGCGCTGGGGCGGACGGAAATCTGGGTCGAGGCGATGTTATCAGAGAGATCAATGAAATAGTGATAGATAACTTTCAGGAATTTTATAATAAATATATTGAATTAACAAACAGTAAAGCCGACCGGGTTCTTTTGACGATTGAATCATCAGGCAATACCAGATATGTCCTGCTTAAAGTGGACTTTGATAAAATATCCGAGAGCGAGGTGAACAATGATTAGGTTAATAAATTTATTGGTCCTTTCCATATTAATGATTGTTTCATCCGGCCCGGTTCGAGCCTATGATTTTGACTATGAGTCGATTGACAAAGACGCTTCGCAATATACGGTGATTATAGATATCGAGGTGGAGGTTTCGTTTGGAACACAATCGACCGATATGAAAAATCGGACGCTGGGAACAATTGTTTCGTCGGATGGTCTGATTATTTTCGACGGCGATCCGATTAATACCGATGATCCGTTTTCGATTATGTCGGGAATGCAGGTTAATATCGAACCGAAAAAAATTGAAATTACATTAATGGATGAGCGGGTTTTTCAGGCCGAATTTATCGGTATTGATCAATTTACCAAGCTTGGTTTCTGTAAAATTATTGCAGAAGACGAAGCAAAAACTGAAAAATTCGATTATTTAAAATTAAAGAAAAGAGAAAATTACAAGGTCGGGGAGATGCTAACCGTTTATATGCTACTCCCTAATTATGTAACACCGCCGCTGGCGGTTGATGTCGGGATGGTTTCGGCAATTATTGACGAACCGGAAGAGTTTGTCCTGACGGTCGGATTTAATGAGTTGGAAGCGGCATCAGTAATTTATGATATGTCGGGAGATGCCGTTGGAATTCTGATCAGATTAAGCAATCAGGGGCAGTCTGACTTTGGGTCATCACACAATGGATTTGGCAGTATCGAAAATTTTATGCCACTTCTCGGAATCGGCGATATAGATAAAATACAAAAACTGATAAAAGACCCGCCCAAAAAAGGTGAGATAACTCGCGGCTGGCTTGGTATCCATCTTCAGGCTCTGACTACCGATATGGCCGAATTCTGGAATCTGAATCTTGCCGGAGGAATTATTGTCAATGATGTTGTTGATAATTCGCCTGCCGATAAAGCTGGATTGGAAACCGGGGATATTATAGTCAAATTAAATGGACATCCGATTGAAGTTGACAGCGAAGAGACGTTGCCGATTTTTCGCCGTAAGATTTTAGAGTTTGCCGCTGACACCGATGTAAGTTTTGAAATATTCCGCCGCCAAAATGGTAAAGTTGATACTCTTGACATAAATGCCACTCTTGTCAAGGCACCCTTGAGTCCCGGCGAGGCTCCCGATTTTGAAGACAGTAATTTTGAAATGAAAATTCGCGATATGGTTTTTGCCGATTATACTTTTTATAATCTTGATCAGGAAAAATTCAAGGGTGTTGTTGTCAAGGAACTTGAAAACGGGGGATGGGCCTCGGTTGGTGGTATTTATCCGGGAGATATTATTCAGTCAATAGACGGCAACAAGGTAACTAATATTGAAGAAACCAAAAACTCCTTGGATGCTATTGCTGAAACCAAACCGGAAGAGGTCATCTTCTTTATTTGGCGCAATAACAAGACGCTTTTTGTAAATATCAAAACTGATTGGTAATCTACTGGCCGATCAAAATTAATAAATTGATTTAATAAAAGAAACCGCCGGAAATAATTATATTTACCGGCGGTGAGTCAGAAAGAGAGCTTTGCAACGTTCCACTTTTTAATATGTGGAACTTAAATTCTTCTTGGTTCTCGCTCTGAACCAGGTGTTATTTGAAGCATGATACCTATGCGATTGGTGTTGTCTCCAACTGTTAACAAGCGCTCAGATAAAATTATTGGCATACGCAATAAAGAATTGTCGGCGGCCATTTGTTCAATTATCAGGTTTCTATCTGGAGCTTCCGTCTCGGTTGTTTTCTTTTTACCTTTGGAGTGTCCGTTTGAATTATAAAAATGTTTGATATCAAAATTCTTGAGGAGTTTTGATATCTGTTTAAAATCTAATGGCAGAGTCTTGATATCATGCACTTTTAGAATGACATCCTGTTCTGTCAGGAACTTTTCAACGGTTTTGCAGGCGGTATCATCAGGGTTTGAATATAGTGTGACTCTTTTTTTCATCTTTCCCCTTATCTGTGAGCGAACAAAATTAATAATCCGACGATGATCAAAGGTGTCTATCTAAGAAGTCAGCAAACATGCAATTCAAATCTCAATTAGAGCTGTGGGGCAGAATACTCTGATTGAGGCGGCATTTCACCGCCGGATTTAATTTCTGAATCCCAATTCAAATAAATCGAACAATCTTATCTTCGACCTATCATTAACCTTATCGGGTAATAAAGCACTTTTAATAGAATCGTCAATGGGAGTATATTGCGTATATGACTACGTATATTTATTTATGTGATCTGAGAAATGTTGCCAGACCAATATTCTTATTTGTGATTTCAAGTTTTTTCCTGATCTGTTCACGATGCTTAAAAACAGTTGGGAGCGATATGTTTAATTTGTCAGATATCTCTTTTGACGAAAAACTTTTTTTAATCAACTCAGATATTTCAGATTCGCGGGCTGTTAATGTTCCATAGTTGGCCCTGAAGCTATCCAGATCCTGTGCAAGGACCACTTTTAATGCTGTTTCCAGGGAATCAAACTCCCCGGCGTATGATTTTCCCAGCTTTTTCTTGAGTGTCTTTATTTGAGGCAAGACAGCTTTTTTCATCTCTTCCCGAATTTTATAAAGCGAATCGAGGCGGTCATCTTCAATATAGCTGAAGACCTGTTTTAATGTGACATTTTTCTCCTGGAGGGCATTATGTTTTATTTTGAGTTCTTCCGAAGTTTTCCTAAGCATTTCTTCACTTATTTTTAATTCGGTAATGTCATTGGATATAACCAGAACGCCATATATATTTCCATCAGCATCTTTGGCCGGTTGGAGATTAGTTTTGAACCATCGCTTGGTGGTTGACAATTGTACAAAATCTTCAACTTCGAAACCGATTCCAGAGCTGACAACTTTTTTATTTCTTTTGCAAATTTCATTTGCAATATCAGGAAGAAATTCATGAATTGATTTTCCAATCATGTCTTTAGGTTTCATTCCGAAATTTTTGGCACAATTATTATTGACTAATAATATTCTATTTTTTAGATCAAATAGTATAATAGGGTCGCCGGCGTTATTAATTAATTGCCGGTATCTTGCCTCACTTTCCCTGAGAGCATCTTCCGCCTGTTTTTGGAGAGTGATATCGCGTATGGAGCCTATCATTCCGATTGGAGTGTCTGATTCATCTCTTAATATTGAGTTGTGCATAAAGGTTGGGAAAACAGATCCGTCGCGATGTTTATGCCAGATCTCGCCAATAAATTCACCGTTTTTTTGAATCTCTTCGTTAGCCTTTTTTACCGATGCCAATTGATCTTTATTATGAAAGATGGTTAGATGTTTGCCAATTAGTTCGTCGGGTGAATATCCATGCATTTCGGCAAAAGCATGATTGATAAACTGAATATTGCCTTTAAGGTCGACCAGCGCCATTCCCTCGATGCTTTGTTTAACCATCGAAGATAAGAGGGTTAGTTGCCTTTTTGCGTCAAGTTGGTATCGTTTGTTTGGAGATTTTGAAAGAGGTGGTTTTGCGGGTTTATTTTTTGATATAGACTTTTTTGCTTTTCCCTGCTTATTGATTTTTTGTGACTTCTCAGTTGACATGACTGATAATTACTCCCAGTGCTAATTCAATAATATTGCCCTTTTTAAATTCTACGGCAATTTATATATATAAAACATCTATTTATCAATAGAAAATTATAAACTGCCTGTCAAAAATGACGGGCAGTCTTTCAGCAAAGGGGCAAAGGGAGGGGAGGCAGTAATAAATCTGTTTCTAAATCATGAAGTTATGTCAATATCGTTATTTGGGCTATTCTCAGTGTTGGGATTGATACTACTTTTCATATCATTATAAATTGTCATAAACTTATCAAATGCCTTACCATTGCCGTTTGGTTCGGATATTTCAGGAAGAACGCTGGTATTGGCAAGGGTGGTTTCCAAAAGCTCCAGTTCGGCATCAAAAGTCGAAATCAAATCAGTTAGAAACTGATCGATTGAAAACTGAGGCTCTTCTTCTGCAATGATATCTCCAACCGGTTGTTCGGCATCCGGGATAATAACTTCTTCCGCTAAAATCGTTTCACCTGTTATCGGTGGTTCTGGTTCAACCGGTTCTTCGATAGCCGGCTTTGCTGATAAAACAAAATTATCAAAAGATGAGCGTATTTCTGATAGCAGATTATCGCTTTGGGGGAGATTGGTTTTTAATTGAGAAATTTCAGAATTAAAAGTTTCCAATGCTGATGCCAATAGCACTGATGTTTCCTCATCGATCTTCTCGGATTCGAGAGCGGCGTTGATTTCATTATTTATAGTATCTGAGAGAGCCGATAAGCCGGATTCGGTCGCTTTGGCCAATTCGTTCTGCTCAAGAGCGGCGATTTGTTCAC
This sequence comes from Candidatus Zixiibacteriota bacterium, assembly GCA_030591405.1. Classification (GTDB taxonomy): domain Bacteria; phylum Zixibacteria; class MSB-5A5; order GN15; family PGXB01; genus JAAERC01. The sequence goes on along the minus strand of JAUVBC010000126.1, from coordinate 705 downwards.
TAAAATTAATTCGAAGACGGACATCGGCGACACCCTTAAAATGTCCATTTATAAGATTGCGGATGACACCTTTTCCGGCTTCTTTCTCGGTTTCGACCGGTTCGACATCTTCTTCAATTTCATTTATGATTGCTTCTTCGGGCGTTTCCTGTATGGCAGGATTTTCCTGTACCGTTTTCGGCTGGGTGTTATCAGTATTAGAGATGCTGGCAGAATATATTTGAATATTAGAAACAGATGTGATTTCCATAATTTTTCTCCCCCGGGATTGGCAAATATTTATATAATTTATATCGGCAGGGGAAAAAAATAATGGACACCGCTTGTCCAGATTTCGAAAAAACTAATTATTCATATTTTCTATTATCTTGTCAAAAATAGCTTTTTCCTCCGGTGAATTAACCGGTAGATAACTTTCGCCGATTATATAAAGAAGTTCTATATATGATTTGAAAAAAGCATATTTATTCTCTATTAAACTTATTTCATTTTCTGCAGAGTTTTGTTCTAATCTCAGCAGTTCGATATAAGATACTTCTTCCGAACCGTATTTATCTGATTCGGCATTGAGATTTGCCTGAGACAGATTTTTTAAATCGTAATAATTCGGGAGAGTCGAAATATTTTTGTAAAACATATTAATTCCAGAGGTTATCTCTCCCATCAGTTCCAATCGTTGGGCATCTTTTCTGAATAATAGCTCAT